>NZ_JWMC01000079.1:0-48383 GCF_000812405.1 Pseudomonas sp. PI1 | reverse complement strand
GAAAACGGCTTATCCTGAACATCTTGCGGGGGCTGTGAGGTTGAGTTGGCGCTCAACGGTTTAACCCGTGCCTTCAGCCCCCGCAAGCCCTCCAGACGTCCCCTCGAAAATATTCCGGACAGTAGTGCGCGAACGCGGGAATGACGAGTTAAAAATCGAAGCCCTAGCCCCACCCCACATGAAAATGCCGTTTCCCCCATGAAGAGAAACGGCATTCTCTCTTAAGTGAACAGCCTCGTTACGCGAACCTCAGGCAGGCTGCTTGGCATAGCGCGCCAGCGTCGGATCACGCTGCATCACCGCCAAGGTGTTGGCATAAACCTGCTCCCCAGTCGCATCCTTACTGGCAAAAATCTCCCCAAAGTGCCGCTGAGTAACCTGCGCGAAATGCGCACGATCCTGAGCCTGCACCCCCAGCAGGGTGGCATAGGCATCCAGCGCATCTCCATGCCCCTTGGCCATATCCTCGGCAATGTTGTCGAGCATGCCGTTCATGGCAAAGATCGAACGACCGCCATACCCCAGCCGCGCATCGGAGTTGCAGCCGTTGGTGCCGGAAGTCAGGCCGAAGGTGGCGTTGCCCGAAGTCCCGTTGGTGGTGGTAGCCAGCAGGTGCGGGAACAACCCGCGCTGCCCTTCGAACAGCATGTTGCCCCAACCGCAGCCGTTGCCCCCGGCCTGGTCCGCCTGGGCGAACAGGCTGGCGGCGCCGAGAACCGCGAAGATCGCACTCTTGCCGAGCAGTTTGCTTGTCATGGATGTCGTTCCTTGGTCGTTTGACGTATTTGGCGTGCCCTACTCCCCGGCTGCGCAGCATCGCTGCAACAGTCTGGCTCGCTTTTAGGTGTAGGCAAGGAATCGCCAGGTTTCAAACCTACCGGCGGCAGGATTCGCACAATGAATACAGGAACACCCCTCGCATGGATTGCCACGGGTCAAGGCTGCAGCGTTTCCAGGCACATCGGCGTCGAATCCAGGCAACTCCGGCGTGGCCGTTGCCCCTATGGTGGCGAGCCACATCCCACCGACCTGGAGCTGTCATGTCCGACTTCATCACCGTACTGCGCGAAACCTGCCCCACCCCCGTGCTGGATGCCACCAAGTGGAAGCGCATCGGCGGCGACCCGCACACCGTCAACCTCAATGCCTACACCTCGGCGGACGGCAGCAAGATCATGGGCACCTGGATCTGCACCCCCGGCAAGTTCGAGGTGAACTACGAGAAGTGGGAGTACTGCCACTTCCTCGACGGCTACTGCATCATCACCCCCGAGGGCGAGCAGCCGGTGCACCTGAAGGCCGGCGACGTGTTCGTCATCGAGCCGGGGCTGAAAGGCACCTGGGAAGTGGTGGAGACGGTGCGCAAGTATTTCGTGTTCGCCTGATTGGCTTACGGCACCGAAGCGCTCTTTGTAGGATGGGTTGAGCTTGCGAAACCCATGCGGCCGTGGCGATGGGTATCGCAAGCTCAACACCATCCTACGGGGCATTGCCGGAAGGTGTAGGACTTTGTACGCCCTACGGCTCGCCTGCGTTGGCGAGCAGCCGGCGGGCGCGGGCCAGGACCGGGGCGTCGACCATCTGGCCGTCCACCTGGAAGGCCGCCGCGCCGCTTTCGGCCGCGGCCAGCACCCGGCGTGCCCAGGCCAGTTCCTCGGCGCTGGGGGCCAGCGCGGCGTGGAGCACGGCGACCTGCTTCGGGTGGATGCACAGCGCGCCCACCAGGCCCAGGTCGCGGCCGTGGCGGAGGGTGGCGGCGAAGCCTTCGGCGTCGTCGAAGGCCGGGTAGACGGTGTCCAGCGGCGCCTGCAGGCCGTTGACCCGCGAATGCAGCAGCAGGCTCAGGCGCACCTGGTCGTAGACGCTGGCCGCCGCCGCGGTGCCGCTGCTCATGCCGATGTCCAGGGCCAGGTCGAGTCCGCCGAAGGTCAGGCGCTCGACGCCGGCGCAGGCGGCTATTTCCCCCACGGCCAGCAAGCCGCGGGCGCTTTCGATCAATGGCCAGATCGGCTTGCCGCAGGCTGACGCGGCACGCAGGTCGTCGGCGCATTCGACCTTGGGCAGAAGAATGCCTGCCACCCCAGGTAGGCGCCGGCACAGTTCCAGGTCCGCAACGTGCTCGGGGTGCCCGGCGGCGTTCACCCGCACTCGCACGCGGGCCTGCGGATTGGCTTCGAGGAAGGCCGCCAGGTCGTTGCGGGCGCGGGCCTTGAGCGCGGGCTCGACGGCGTCTTCCAGGTCGACGATCACGGCGTCGGCGCCGCTGGCCAGGGCCTTGGCGAAGCGCTCCGGGCGGCTGCCGGGGACGAACAGGGCGGAACGGACGATGGGGCTCATGCGGGGTCCTTGGTCAGGTTCGGCTCACACTGCGCCCTGCTCGTGCAGGCGCTGGATGTCGGCGGCGCTGTAGCCCAGCTCGGCGAGCAGGCTGTCGGTATGCTCGCCCAGGCCCGGCACGGCGTCCATGCGCGGCGCATAGGCATTGCTGCGGGCCGGCGGCAGCAGCGCCGGCAGGCGGCCCACCGGGCTGTCGATCTCGCGCCAGGCGTCGCGGGCCTGCAGTTGCGGATGGTTCCACAGGCCCTGCATGTCGTTGACGTGGGCGTTGGCGATCTGCGCCTGTTCCAGGCGCTCCACCACTTGCGCCGCGCTCAGCCCGGCGAAGGCCTCGATGATCAGAGCGCGCAGGGCCTCGCGGTTGGCCACCCGCAGGCTGGTGGCGGTGAAGCGCGGGTCCGCCGCCAGCTCCGGGCGCTGCAGCACCACTTCGCAGAACAGCTTCCACTCGCGCTCGTTCTGTACGCCGAGCATCACGTTCTTGCCGTCGCCGGCTGGGAACGGCCCGTAGGGGTAGATGGTGGCGTGGGCCGCGCCGGCGCGCGGCGGTTGCGCCTGGCCTTCGAAGGCGTAGTACATGGGGAAGCCCATCCACTCGGCCATGCCCTCGAGCATGGAGACCTCCACCCGGCTACCCTCCCCCGTGCGCCCGCGTAGCAGCAGCGCCGAGAGGATGCCGCTGTAGGCGTACATGCCGGCGGAGATGTCGGCGATGGAGCAGCCGGCCTTGGCCATCTCGTCCGAGCCGGGGCCGCCGGTGACCGAGAGGAAGCCGCTCTCGCTCTGGATCAGCAGGTCGTAGGCCTTCTTCTGTTCGTAGGGGCCGCCTTCGCCATAGCCGGAGATGTCGCAGACGATCAGGCGCGGGAAGCGTTCGTGCAGCGCCTCGAACGACAGCCCCAGGCGCGCGGCGGCGCCGGGCGCGAGGTTCTGCACCAGCACGTCGGCCTGTTCCAGCAGTTGCTCCAGCACGGCGTGGGCCTCGCCCTGCTTGAGGTCCAGGACCAGGCTCTGCTTGGAACGGTTGGTCCAGACGAAATGCGAGGCCATGCCGCGCACGCGCTCGTCATAGCCGCGGGCAAAGTCGCCGACGCCGGGGCGCTCGACCTTGATGACGCGGGCGCCGAGGTCGGCCAGCTGGCGGGTGCAGAACGGCGCGGCGATGGCGTGTTCCAGGCTGATGACGGTGATGCCGTCGAGGGGACGCGGGTTCATGGGTGCTCCAGGTGTCTCGTGCGCCGCCGCCATGGACGGCGCGGCGCTATCGGTGTGTATCCACGGCCCGGGCGGGCGGCGCCCCGCGCTCTGTGAACCCCCGGGTTCCGGAGGCCGCCCGCCCGGGCCGTGGGCTACTCAGGCAAAGGCTTCCAGGCTCGGCAGGTCGTGCAGGCGCCAGCTGGCATCGATCAGTCGGCTGGCCTCGGCTTCGCCGCGGGCGCCGGCGAAGGCCAGCAGGCGGCGGAACTTGTCTTCCAGCTCGGCGCGGCTGAGGCTGTTGCCCGGGTCGCCCTTGGGCTCGTCGATGCCGCCGTGCAACTGGCGGCCGTCGCTGGTGAGCACCTCGACGCGGCCCAGCCAGCGCTGCGGGTAGGCGCCGTCCACTTCGGTATCCAGCTGCATGCCCACCTTGTCGCGGAAGGCGGCCACGCGCGGGTCTTGCAGGGCGAACTGCTCGAACTCCACCAGCCCGGCCTTGCCGTGTACGGCGATCAGGCCCAGCACCGTGCCCATGGAGAACTTCGCCTGGTGCACCGTCTGCGGCACGACCACACGGCCGAGCACGTCGATGGCGCCCTGGTGCACGCGAGTGGTGACGCGCTCGATGTCCTCGGCCTGCAGCCCCTCGCGCTGCATCAGCGCCAGCAGGGCGTCGGCCGCGGGATGGGTGTGGCGGCAGGAGGCGTGGAACTTGAACGAGGTCTCGACCAGCGCCCAGCGGCTGCCCAGGCCGTCCACCAGCCAGCGCGGGTCGGCGTCGCTGGACATGCCGGCGGCCATGCCCTGCTCGCCTTCGAGGATGTTCTGCGCGCCGCTGAGGCCATCGGCGGTCAGGTAGGCGGCGAGCAGGCCATCGGCGGCGGCCTTGGCGGTGTGCAGCTGCTTGGAGTCGGCGGCGTCGCGGAGGAACTCCCAGAGCCCGGCGGCCTGGGTCCCGGCGCTGCCCAGGCAGTTCACCAACTGGCGGCTGTCGAAGCCCAGCAGCTTGCCAACGGCTACGGCGGCGGCCAGGGTGCCGACCGTGGCGGTGGTGTGGAAGATGCGGTAATGCGAACGGCCGAGGAACTCGCCGATGCGGATGCCCGCCTCGTAGCCGGCGACGGCGGCGAGGATCAGCTCGCGGCCGGACTTGCCCAGGTCCTGCGCGGCGGCCAGGGCTGCCGGGAATACCACGGTAGCCGGGTGCAGCACCGAGCTGTTGTGCAGGTCGTCCTGTTCCACCAGGTGTGAACTGGCGCCATTGACCAGCGCGGCGAAGTACGCCGAAGTCGATGAACCGTCGACCAGCACGCGGCTGCGTCCGTCCGCGGGGCCCATGCGTTGTGCATAGCGCTGGAACAGCGGGATCGGGTGGCGGCCCTGGCTGGCCAGGGCCGAGCCGAGCCAGTCGAGGAACAGGTCTTCGGTGCGCGCGACCACCGCGGCCGGCAGGTCTTCGTAGCGCAGGCCGGCAAGGAATTCGGCCAGGGCGTGGGTATTGTTCATCGCTTGTCGTCCTTGGGCTCGCAGGTCAGAAGGAGCGCGGCAGTTCGAGCAGGTGCTCGGCCACGTAGGACAGGATCAGGTTGGTGGAGATCGGCGCCACCTGGTACAGGCGCGTCTCGCGGAACTTGCGCTCGACGTCGTACTCGTTGGCGAAGCCGAAGCCGCCGTGGGTCTGCAGGCAGGCGTTGGCCGCCTCCCAGCTGGCCTTGGCCGCCAGGTACTTGGCCATGTTCGCCGCGGCCCCGGCGTTGCGCCCGGCGTCGTATTCCGCGCAGGCCTTCCAGCGCATCAGGTCGGCCGCTTCCACCTCGATGTGGGCCTCGGCGATGGGGAACTGCACGCCCTGGTTCTGCCCGATCGGGCGGCCGAACACCACGCGGTCGCGGGCGTACTGGCTGGCCTTCTCGATGAACCAGCGGCCGTCGCCGATGCACTCGGCGGCGATCAGCGTGCGCTCGGCGTTGAGCCCGTCGAGGATGTAGCGGAAACCCTTGCCTTCCTCGCCGATCAGGCTGCTGGCGGGGATTTCCAGGTTGTCGAAGAACAGCTCGTTGGTCTCGTGGTTGACCATGTTGGCGATCGGCTGCACGGTCAGGCCGTTGCCGATGGCCTCGCGCAGGTCGACCAGGAAGATCGACATGCCGTCGGCCTTCTTCTTCACCTCGGCCAGCGGCGTGGTGCGCGCCAGCAGGATCATCAGGTCGGAGTGCTGTACGCGGGAGATCCACACCTTCTGGCCGTTGATGACGTACTTGTCGCCCTGGCGCACGGCGGTGGTCTTGATCTTGGTGGTGTCGGTGCCGGTGGTCGGCTCGGTGACGCCCATGGACTGCAGGCGCAGCTCGCCGCTGGCCAGCTTCGGCAGGTAGTAGTGCTTCTGTTCCTCGCTGCCATTCCGCAGCAGGGTGAACATGTTGTACATCTGCCCGTGGATGGTCCCGGAGTTGCCGCCGCAGTGGTTGACCTCTTCGAGGATCACCGAGGCCTCGGCCAGGCCCAGGCCGGAGCCGCCGTATTCCTCGGGGATCATCGCCGACAGCCAGCCGGCCTCGGTCATGGCCTTGACGAAGGCTTCGGGGAAGCCCTTGCGTTCGTCGATCTCGCGCCAGTAGGCGCTGGGGAATTCCGCGCACAGGGCGCGCACGCCTTCGCGGATGGCCTGCAGTTCTTCCGGGGTGCTGCTCATGGGGGTTCCTCGATGGGGGTTCAGTCGAATTCCACTTCGCCGCGCTGGGCGATGCCGGCCGCGTTGCCGGCCCAGACCTCGGCCTTGCCGGGGCCGCTGGGGCGGCCGCCCAGCTCGAACGGCTCGGGGCTGATCAGCGGGCGCAGGCCGCGGTAGGCGAAACGGCGCAGGCGCGCCTGGGGGTTGGCGCGGCAGAAGGCGCGCAGGTTCAGGGTGGCGATCAGCGGGCCGTGCACCACCAGGCCGGGGTAGCCTTCGGCGCCGGTAACGTAGGGCCAGTCGTAGTGGATGCGGTGGCCGTTGAAGGTTACAGCCGAGTAGCGGAACAACAGCACCGGGCTGGGCTCGACCGCCTCGCGCCAGGCGCCTTCGGGCAGCGCCTCGGTGCCGCCGAGCTTGGGCGGGCTGGGTTCGCGGTAGACGATGTCCTGCTCTTCGCGCAGCGCCAGGCGGCCGTCCTGCAGGTAGTCGTGGCGCAGGGTGACGAACAGCAGCGCGCCGGTGCGCCCGTGCTTTTCCTCGACCTTGAGGATGGTGGTCACCCGGCTGGCCTGCCGGCCGACACGCAGCGGCTCATGAAACTCCAGGCGGCCGCCGGCCCACATGCGGTTGCGCCCGTCCGCCGGCGGCAGGAAGCCGCCGCGCGCCGGGTGGCCGTCGGCGCCCAGGCCGGCCTCGGGCACGGCGTCCTGGAAGAACGCCCAATGCCACAGCGGCGGCAGCGCCTCGCCGGCGGCGGGGGCCGGCTCGCCGAGGGTGGCGGCCAGGCGGCTGACCAGCAGCGTGCTCAGTTCTTCCTGGCTTTCCTGGGTGCGGCCTATCCAGGCTGCGTAGGACATTTCACTCATGGTTTCTCTTCCGTGGAAGTTTCCGAACAGGATGCCGAGGGGCTTGCGTTCCGAGAATCCGCATTTCCATAATCCGGCGTTAACCGAAACCGAACGCCACCCGGATACCTTCACCATGCATTTCGACCTGGCCGACCTGCGCCTCTTCGTGCACATCGCCGAATCCCCCAGCCTGACCCAGGGGGCCCGCCGCGCGCACCTCTCGGCGGCGGCCGCCAGCGCCCGCATCAAGGCCCTGGAAGGCCAGCTCGACAGCCGTCTGCTGTACCGCGACAACCGCGGCGTGGAGCTGACTCCCAGCGGCCAGCGCCTGCTGCAGCACGCGCGCCTGATCCTGCGCCAGGTGGAACGGCTCAAGGACGACTTCGGCGAACAGGGCGGCGACCAGGCCGGGCACATCCGCATCTTCGCCAATACCACGGCGGTCACCGAGTTCCTCCCGGAGGTGCTGGCCGGCTTCCTCGCCGAGCGCCCCGCCGTCACCGTGGACCTGCAGGAGCGCCTGAACCGCGACATCGTCCGCGCCATCCTCGACGGCTCGGCGGACCTGGGCATAGTCGCCGGCCCGGTGCGCGCCGAGGGCCTGGAGATCCTCCACTTCAGCACCGACCACCTGGTGCTGGTGGTGCCGCCCGGCCATGCCCTGGAACGCCTGGGCCGCCCTACCCTGGCCGATACCCTCGGCTATTTCCACGTCGGCCTGCACGAGGGCAGCACCCTGCAGAGCTTCCTGCGCGAGCAGGTGGAACGCCTGGGCGGCACCCTCAACCTGCGCATCCAGGTGGCCAGCTTCGAGGCGGCCTGCCGGATGATCGAGGCCGGGGTGGGCATCGGCGTGCTCCCGGAAACCGCGGCGCGCCGCCACCAGCGCAGCATGGGGTTGAGCATCCTGCAGCTGGACGAGCCCTGGGTGGTGCGCGAGCGCAGTGTGTTGATGCGTGAGCGCGAGGCGTTGCCGGGGTGTGCGCGGACGTTGGTGGAGTTGCTGCGGCGGGTGGGGGATGAGGGTAGCGTGGGGGCGGTTGCGGATGGGGTTTAATAGCGCCCTCGGCTGCGCGTTCGTAGGGCGCATAACACCTACGGCGCTATCCGCCGAATCGCGGACAGAGTCCGTTCCTACGCCCGCCGGCAAACCACCCCGTAGGATGGTGCTGAGCGAAGCGATACCCATCCTACGAAAAGCCGTGCTTCCTGGAACCGTAGCGGGCCCTGCCCGCGATTCGCGCGCAGGGCGCGCTCCTACGAAGAGCAAAAGCCGTGCCCGCCGATTTGGGTAGGAGCGGACTTTGTCCGCGATTGGACTCACCGGCCTCGCCGGACGTCCCGGTGGCACGAACGGCCCCTCAGGGAGCCGGGCTACGGACTTCGCCCTCGAAGCTCAGCCAAAAAACCGCCAACCGGGCGTCCCCGGTCGGCGGTCTGTGGGTCCGCGCGCACCGCTGCACCGGCGCGCCCCAGACTCACTTCCCAGCAGTCAACGTGCTGTAGCTGGTGATCAGGTTGCGGTAGTCCGGGATGTGGTTGGAGAACAACGCCGCCAGGCCCTCGATGTCGTTGCGCCAGTCGCGGTGCAGTTCGCAGGCCACGCCGAACCAGGTCATCAGTTGCGCGCCGGCGGCTTCCATGCGGCGCCAGGCGGCGTCGCGGGTGACTTCGTTGAAGGTGCCGGAAGCGTCGGCCACCACGAAGACGTCGAAGCCTTCCTCCAGGGCCGACAGCGCCGGGAAGGCCACGCAGACTTCGGTAACCACGCCGGCGATGATCAGTTGCTTCTTGCCGGTGGCCTTCACCGCCTTGACGAAGTCCTCGTTGTCCCAGGCGTTGATGTTGCCCGGACGGGCGATGTACGGGGCGTCGGGGAAGAGTTCCTTCAGCTCCGGCACCAGCGGGCCGTTGGGGCCGCTCTCGAAGCTGGTGGTGAGGATGGTCGGCAGCTTGAAGTACTTGGCCAGGTCCGCCAGGGCCAGCACGTTGTTCTTGAACTTGTCCGGTTCGATGTCGCGCACCAGGGACAGCAGTCCGGCCTGGTGGTCGACCAGCAGCACGGCGGCCTGGGTCTTGTCGAGGCGAACATAGGGCTTGCTCATTGCGCTTTCCTCTTGCTGGGGGAAACGCCCGGCCCGCGCCGGGCAAGGGGTGTCGTCAGCGCTGCGAATCCAGCGTTTCGTGGTTGCTCACCACCGCCTGGGCCTTGGCATAGCTTTCGATCAGCAGGCGGTAGTGCGGGAAGATGTGGCTGTAGGCCTCGGCCCACTCGGCGGCGTCGGGGCGGTTCCAGGTGCGCTGGATTTCCGAGCACACCGCGGCGGTGTCCATGGGCACCACGCCGGCCTGCACCACGCGGGCCAGGGTGATTTCCTGGGCGGCCTTGGAGTAGGTGCCGGAGGCGTCGATCACCGCGAACACCCGGTAGCCGGCGTTGACCGCGGCGATCGCCGGGAAGGCCATGCACACGCTGGTGATGGTGCCGGCGATGACCAGGGTCTTCTTGCCGGTCTTCTCCACTGCGGCGACGAAGTCGGGGTTGTCCCAGGCGTTGATCTCACCCTTGCGCGCCACGTACTGCGCATGCGGCGCGGCCTCGTGGATCTCGGGGATCAGCGGGCCATTGGGGCCCTGGGGCACCGAGGCTGTGGTGATCAGCGGAATCTTCGCCAGGGTGATGGCGTTGGCGCGCAGTTCGGTCATGGGCATGTCCTTGACCGTCTGGAACAGCCCGCTCTGATGGTCGATCAGCAGCATGGCGGTGTCGTCGGGGTCGATCACCGGGCGCTGGCCGTCGAAGTTGGCGACGTTGCCGAAGTTATTCATTTCCGTTTCCTCGCAAATGGGCGTCCTGCCCGAACAGCCCGCGCGCTCCGGCGCGGGCATCCAACCAGACTAGGCGCTGGCCGAGTCCGGCACGTGACGCTCAGCCGGCCATCTGTCCGAAACGCCCGCGACGGAAGTCGTCGAGGGCCTGCTCGATCTGCTCGCGGCTGTTCATGACGAAGGGGCCGTAGCCGACGATGGGTTCGTCCAGCGGCTCGCCGGACAGCAGCAGCGCCAGGGCGTCGCTTTCGGTCTCAACGTGGATGGCATCGCCTTGCCGCTCGAACAGCACCAGTTGGCCCTCCTCCGCCCGTTGCCCGCCGTTCAGCCGCAGGCTGCCGCGCAGCACCACCAGCGCCGTGTTGCGGCCCGGCTCGACGCGCAGTTCGAAGGCCTTGCCGGCGTTCAGGCGCAGGTCCCACAGGTCCAGCGGGCTGAAGCTGTGGGCCGGGCCGCGGTGGCCGCGGTAGTCGCCGGCGATCACCCGCAGTTGGCCGGCGCCGCCAGGCAGCTCGGCGCGGGGGATGCTGGCGTCCAGCAGGGTCTGGTAGGCCGGCGCGGTGAGCTTGTCGCGCGCCGGCAGGTTCACCCACAGCTGCACCATGTGCAGGGTGCCGCCGCTGCGGCTGAAGGCCGGGGCGTGGTATTCCTCGTGGAGGATGCCGGCGCCGGCGGTCATCCATTGCACGTCGCCGGGGCCGATGCGTCCGCCGGCGCCGCTGGAGTCGCGATGCTCCAGCTCGCCCTCGTAGACCAGGGTGACGGTCTCGAAGCCGCGGTGCGGGTGCTGGCCGACGCCGCGCCGGGCGCCGTCGCCGGGGAAGTCCTGCGGCCCGGCGTGGTCGAGCAGCAGGAAGGGGCTGAGCTGGTTGCCCAGGCGGTCGTAGGAGAACAGGGTGCGGACCGGGAAGCCGTCGCCGACCCAGTGCGGGCTCGGGGCGCTGTAGATGCCGAGGATGTCTTTCATGGGGTGCCTCCTGAGAGTCTGGAGCCACCTTAGAACTGCAACGCTATAGCCGGTAGACTGCGAAAATCACCTTCAGCGTTCCATTTGGAGAACAGCGCCGTGGAAGACCTCAACGACCTCTACTACTTCGCCCAGGTGGTCGAGCATGGCGGCTTCGCCCCGGCCGGGCGCGCCCTGGGCGAGCCCAAGTCGAAGCTCAGCCGGCGCATCGCCGCCCTGGAGGAACGCCTGGGCGTGCGCCTAATCCAGCGCTCCACCCGGCACTTCTCGGTGACCGAGATCGGCCAGGAATACCACCGCCACTGTCTGGCCATGCTGGTGGAGGCCGAGGGCGCCGCCGAGGTCATCGACCGCCACCGCGCCGAGCCCCAGGGCCGGGTGCGGCTGAGCTGCCCCACGGCGCTGCTGAACTTCTGGGTCGGCCCGATGCTGGCCGAGTTCATGCTGCGCTACCCGCTGGTGGAGCTGCAGGTGGAGGCCACCAACCGCCAGGTGGACCTGATCCAGGAAGGCTTCGACATCGCCCTGCGTGTGCGCTTCCCGCCACTGGAAGGCAGCGAGCTGGTGATGAAGGTGCTGGGTGAGAGCCGGCAGATGGTGGTGGGCGCGCCGGCCCTGCGCCAGCGCCTGGGCGAGCGCCCCTCGCCCACGGAGGTGGCGGCGCTGCCGACGCTGCACTGGGGCTCGCCGCAGCGCGACTACCAGTGGCAGTTGGACGGCCCCGACGGCGTGCGCGCCCAGGCCCGCTACCAGCCGCGGCTGATCACCGATGATCTGATGGCGCTGCGCCAGGCGGCGGTGGCCGGCGTGGGCGCCGTGCACCTGCCCTCGGTGGTGGTGCGCGAGCAACTGGCCGACGGCAGCCTGGTCAACCTGCTGCCGGACTGGGCGCCGCGGACCGGCATCGTGCATGCCGTCTACCCGTCCCGGCGCGGCCTGCTGCCGTCGGTGCGCGGCCTGCTGGACTTCCTCGGCCAGGGCTTCGCCCACAGCGACATGGCCTGACGCCCACCGACCCGGCTATTCGCAGAAGCGCCCTTGCCGCGCCTCGGGCATCAGTTCCAGGTACTGGCGGCCGCTCATGTGCACCACGGCGTTGTGGTCGCCGGCCTCGAAGTAGATGTCCGCCTGCTCGCCCAGGGATTCGTCGATCAGGGTTTCCAGGCCGAACAGGCTGCCCACCGCCGGGATGGCGCCGGGCGCGCAGTCCTCGAAGCGCGCGGAGAAATCGCCCTCGCGGGCCAGGCGCCAGTTGCGCCGGGTG
Source organism: Pseudomonas sp. PI1 (assembly GCF_000812405.1). NCBI lineage: Bacteria > Pseudomonadati > Pseudomonadota > Gammaproteobacteria > Pseudomonadales > Pseudomonadaceae > Pseudomonas > Pseudomonas sp. PI1. Next base: position 36,267 of record NZ_JWMC01000079.1, on the reverse strand, counting down.
AGCTTGTGCACCTTGTGCAGGTCGACCTGGCGGCTGGCCGGCACCACGGCCATCAGCCAGTGGCCCTGGAAGTCGTCGAGGATCACCGGCTTGGCCATCTGCTGCGGCGGCACGCCGGCGCGGCGGGCGGCCTCGCGGGTGGTCATGGACGTGGCGTGGGGCAGCAGATCGTAGCGGCTGCGATGCTGCGATGCTGCGACAGGCAATTCTGCAAGCGACTGGACATGCTCATGGCTCACCTCCGGGAAGCGGCGCCGCCCCACTGCCCCGTGGCGCCGGCGCAGCCGGCTGGCGGGGGCTTCCCGCCCCCGTTTGCTCCAGTCTAGCGCCGCCGCCCCGGCGCGGACGGCGGGCCGACCAGGGGCGTCAGCCGGCCAGCGCGAGCAGCGCCGGCACGCTGAGGACGGCGCTGTAGAAGCCCATGAACTGCACGCCGATGTTGAAGCCGAGGAAGCGCCCGAGCAGGCCGCCGACCAGGCCCATGCTGAGGATCACCAGCAGGCCCAGCAGCCCGCCCTCCCACAGGCCGACCACCAGGACCAGGCCGACGAAGGTGGCGATCACCGCCTCGTGGCTGACGCGCCGCGAGACGAACGCGGCGGCGCGGTGGGCGAAGTTCATCGCAAAGGGATAGGCGACGAGCGCCGCCACCAGCACCGCCAGCAGGCCGACCACGAGGAATTCCCAGGGGCCCATCAGGCTGTGCAGGTTGTGCACCTGGCCGCTGGCGGCCTCCACGTGGAAGCGCGGCGGCGCGTTGAACAGCGGCGCCGCCGGGCCCGCGGCCACCGGGCTGAGCGGCAGGCCGAAGGCGATCAGCGGGATCATCGCCTCGGCGATGTAGGTGGATTCGGTCACCCCGTTGCGCACGGCCAGCACCGAGGTCAGGCGGTGGTAGGCGTGGCGGATGCGCGAGCCGACGACCTCGCCGAGGATCACCGTCATGGCCACCGGGCTGAACACGAAGGTGGCGCTGGACAGCGCGGCGGTGCCGAGGGTCCAGCCGGTCTGGCGGCGGTCGAGCACCTTGAGCGGGTTGGGGAAATAGCCGTCCCAGCCCTTCACGTCCGGCGCCAGGGCGAAGGTGCGCGGCTCGCTGCGGCGCATGCGCTGGCGCTCGGCGGGCGCCAGCAGGGCGAACAGCGAGACGATCAGCGGCCCCACGGCGATACCGAGGAAGTAGCTGACCGTAAGCTTCACCCCTTGCTGGGCGGTCAGCGTCTGCAGCGCCACTATCAGCAGCACGAAGGGCCCCAGGGCCAGCAGCGCGGCCCAGCGCCCGGCGGAGAACCAGGCGATGGCCAGGGCCGCGCAGAGGAACACCCAGGGCGCCGCCTGCTTGATGGCCGCGCCGAAGGGCGCCAGCAGCACCGCGAAGAGCACCGCCAGGGGCACCGCGAGGAACGCCGCCAGCACCGCGCCGGAGATCATCTTGCGCAGGGCGATGTGCGGCACGCCGAGGTTGCGCAGGAAGTTCGCCTCGCGCATCAGCGGCGTGGCCATGGTGTCGCCGGGGATGCCCAGCAGCGCCGTGGGCACCGCGTGGGTCATGTGCTTGGCCACCGCGCCGGCGAGGAAGAAGGCGAACACCCCGGCCGGCGCCACGCCCAGCAGCACCACCAGCAGCGTCAGCGGCGCCAGGGTGGTGGTTTCGTCGCTGCCGGAGACCAGGCCGATGGCGGCGAACAGCAGCGCACCCGTCACGGCCATCAACAGGGCGATGGGCAACTGCTCGATGAAAAGCTCCATCAGGCCGCCCCTCCCGTTGCCGGCGCCACGGCGGGCGCGGGCTTCTCCCGGGACGCGCTCGCCTGGGCGAACAGCTCGTACAGCTGGACTTCCTTCAGCTCCGCCAGTACCTCCGGCGGCAGGTCGTGCAGTTCGCCGAGGCCGCCGTATTCGGCCTCCAGCTCGCGCAGGGCGCGCTCGCGCCAGGCGGCGTCGGCCACGTGCTCGACCACCCGGCGCTTGGGCTTGAACAGCACGGCGCTGATCGCCCCGCCGGCCAGGCAGCCGAGGATGCCCACCAGCATCGCGTAGGCGCGGGCCATCTGCGCGGATTCGACCAGGCCGAGGAACAGCCGCTCGGCGAGCAGGAAGGCGCCCAGGCTGACCAGCGCGCCTATGGCGATGGCGCCGGCCAGGTGGCGGCTGTCGACGGTGTCGCCCCAGACTTCATAGAGGCGGGAATCGGGATGCGGGTTCGGCGCTGGCAGCGGCGCCCTGTCGCGGGTGTCCATGGTGAGTCTCCTGCCCTGCCGGGCTTCTTGTTGTCAGAGTGCGGGCGCGGTGCTGCGGCGCTCGGCGGCCACCAGGGCGCGGCCGGCGCGCGAGGTGTTGGGCCGGCCCAGGCGGCGGCTGATGAGGGTGCCCAGGCGGGCCACGGCCGGCAGGTCGATACCGGTGGCGTAGCCCATGCCGTGCAGCAGGTGCAGCACGTCCTCGGTGGCGACGTTGCCGCCGGCGCCCGGCGAATAGGGGCAGCCGCCGAGGCCGGCAAGCGAGCTGTCGAAGGTGCGCACCCCGGCCTGCAGCGCCGCGTGCAGGTTGGCCAGGGCCATGCCGAAGGTGTCGTGGAAGTGCCCAGCGAGCGCCGTCAGCGGCAGGCGCTGGGCGCAATGCTCCAGCAGCCGCGCGGTGGCGTCCGGGGTGCCCTTGCCGAGGGTGTCGCCCAGGCTGATCTCGTAGCAGCCCAGGGCATGCAGGCGCTCGGCCACCTCGCCGGCCTGCTGCGGCGCCACCGGGCCGCTGTAGGGGCAGTCGAGCACGCAGGACACGTAGCCGCGCACCCGCACGCCCCGCTCGCGGGCCAGCGCCAGCACCGGCTCGAAGCGGAGCAGGCTGTCGTCGATGGAGCAGTTGATGTTGCGCTGGGAGAAGGCCTCGGAGGCGGCAGCGAACACCGCCACCTCCTCGCAGCCCGCCGCCAGCGCTGCCTCCAGGCCCACCAGGTTGGGCACCAGGGCGCTGAAGCGCACCCCGGGCCGGTGCCCGAGGCGCCGCAGCACCTCGTCGCTGCCGGCCATCTGCGGCACCCAGCGCGGCGAGACGAAGGCGCCGGCCTCGATGTGCCGCAGCCCGGCGTCCGCCAGTTGCCGGACCAGATCGATGCGCGCCTCCACCGGCAACACCTGTGGCTCGTTCTGCAGACCGTCGCGCGGGCCGACCTCGACGATCCTGACGAAGCCGCTCATGCGCCGCGCCTTTCGCGCAGCAGCTCCACGGCGCGGTCGGCGCGCACGTCGCCGGCCTCCACCAGGCGCCGGGCCAGCCAGTCCACTTCCTCGCCGCGGGCGCCGGCCACCAGGGCGATGTTGCGCGCGTGCAGGGCCATGTGGCCGCGCTGGATGCCTTCGCAGGCCAGGGCGCGCAAGGCCCCGAGGTTCTGCGCCAGGCCCACGGCCACGGCGATTTCGGCCAGTTCCTGGGCGCTGCGCACGGCGAGGATGCGCAGCGACAATTGCGCCAGCGGATGGGTGCGGGTGGCGCCGCCAACCAGGCCCACCGGCATGGGCATCTCGATGCTGCCCACCAGGTGTCCCTCGGCGTCCTTCTCCCAGGTGCTCAGCGAGCCGTAGTGGCCGCTGCGGCAGGCGTAGGCGTGGGCGCCCGCCTCCACGGCGCGCCAGTCGTTGCCGGTGGCGACGATCAGGGGGTCGATACCGTTCATGATGCCCTTGTTGTGTGTGGCCGCGCGGTAGGGGTCGACGGCGGCGAAGCAGTAGGCGTCGAGGATGCCCTCGATCACCGCTTCGCCGCTGTAGTCCGGCGACTGCAACTGCTGTGGGGCGATACGGACCTGGGCCCGGGCCAGGCGCAGGTCGGCGAGGTTGGAGAGGATGCGCAGGCGCGCCTGGCCGCCGCTGATGCGCTCCATCAGCGGGGCCACGGCCTCGGCCATGGTGTTCACCGTGTTGGCGCCCATGGCGTCGCGCACGTCGACGATCAGGTGCGCCACCAGCATCGGCCCGCGCGGGCTGTCGGAGAAGCAGTGCACTTCCAGGTCGCGGCAGCCGCCGCCCAGGCTGTTGAGCAGCTGGTCCTTGCGGTTGGCCAGCTCGACGATCTCGTCCTTGTGCCGCAGCAGCGCCAGGCGCGCGTTGAACGGGTCGCCCAGGCCCACCAGTTGGACCTGGGCGCGCATCAGCGGCGCGCTGCTCGAAGTCTGGAAGCCGCCGCCGGCGCGGGCCAGCTTGGCCATGTAGGAGGCGGCGGCGACGATCGACGGCTCCTCCACCACCATCGGCACCAGCAGCTCGCGGCCGTTGACCACGAAGTTGCTGGCCACCGCGTAGGGCAGCTCGAAAGTGCCGAGCACGTTCTCGATCATGCCGTCGGCCACCTCCAGCGGCAGTGCGCCGGGCGTGGCCAGGTGCTGCAGCTCGGGCAGCTGCAACAGGGCTGCGAGGTGGTCGAGACGTTGGCGTGGCGACAGGTTGCGGAATGCGGGAAGGCGGGAATCGATGAGCATTGGGGCGTCCATTGTCATTCTTGTGTGGAGTGGGGTGCGGGCGGCGCCGGGCCGCCCGAGGCCCCAAGGTGCTATGACTGGTCCCGCCGATGAAGGTACAGTTGGCCCCAACAGTACCCACACTGTACCCATGACACCCCGGAGACCGCCGTGCCCCGCCAGACCCTCGCCGAACAGGTCGCCCAGTCCCTCGCCCGGCAGATCCGCGAAGGCGCGCTGCAGCGCGGCGACCGCCTGCCCTCGCTGCGCGAATACATGCGCCTGCACGGCCATTCGAAGAACACCGTGATCACCGCCTACGAGCTGCTGGCCGCCCAGGGCCTGGTGGAAGCGCGCCACGGCAAGGGCTTCTTCGTCCGCGCCAGCGCCCCGCGCAGCAGCGAGGCCGAGGAGCCGCTGCCCTACACCCGCGCCCTGGACACCATCTGGATGATGCGCCAGCAGTTCGTCCACGAGCCGGCCCGGGCGCCGCTGGGCGAAGGCTTCCCGCCGGTGGCCTGGCTGCAGGACATGCGCCTGGACCGCTTCACCCGCCAGGTGCTGCGCACCGACGCCAATTCGCTGTTCCGCTACGGCAACCGCCTGGGCAACCCGGCCCTGCGCCAGAGCCTGGTGCGCCGCCTGGCCGGCTACGCCATCGACGGCAACCCGCGGCAGATCCTCACCACCCACGGCGCCAACCATGCGCTGGACCTGATCGTCCGGCGCTTCGTCGCCCCCGGCGACGCAGTGCTGGTGGAGAACCCCGGCTACTACCCGCTGTTCGGCAAGCTGCAACTGCAGGGCGCGCGCATGCTCAGCGTGCCGCGCCTGGCCGACGGGCCGGACCTGCAGGCGCTGGAGCAACTGCTGCGCCGCGAGCGGCCGAAGCTGTTCTTCCTGCAGTCGGTGGGGCACAACCCCACCGGCTCGGACATCTCGCCGGTGAAGGCGCACCAGTTGCTGAAACTGGCCGACGAGCACGACCTGCTGCTGGTGGAGGACGACGCCATGGCCGACTTCAAGCCCAGCTCGGCGATCAAGGTCGCCACCCTCGACCAGCTACGCCGCACGCTCTACGTCGGCAGCTTCTCCAAGTCGATCTCGGCCTCGCTGCGGGTCGGCTTCATCGCCGGCAGCCGCGAGCGCATCGAGGAACTGGCGGACCTGAAGATGCTGCTGCACACCAGTTGCTCGGAGCTGTGCGAGCGCACGGTAGACGTGGCGCTGGGCGAAGGCTACTTCCTGCGCCACCTCACCCGCCTGCAGGCCCAGGTCGCCGCCGCCACCCACGCCGGGCTCGCGGTGCTGGACGCGCTGGGCGCCGAAGTGCTGTGCCGCCCGCAGCAGAGCCTGTACCTGTGGGCGCGCTTCCCGCACATCGACGACGCAGAGGCCTTCACCCGCGACGTGCTGCCCCAGGCCCTGGCCCTGGCGCCGGGCGCGATCTTCAGCACCGACCGCGGCCAGGCCAACCCCTGGCTGCGCCTGAACGTGGCCTACCTGCAGGACCCGCTGTTCGCCGCCTGTGTGCGTCAGGCCCGTGGCTCGCGACGATAGATGAGGGTGTCCTGGGTGCCGTGCCAGGCATCGTTGCGCACCCCGCGCAGGGTGCGCACCAGGCGGAAGCCGGCGGCCTCGGCCAGGCGCTGGCTGCGCGGGTTGGCCGAGGACGTGGTGAGGTACAGCCGGGCCCGCGGCAACTGCCCGCAGACTTCGCGCAGCGCCGCGCTCAGGTAGCCCTGGCCGGCGAAGCGCGAACTGGCCCAGTAGCCGATCACGTAGCTCTCTCCCCTGCCCCGCGGCTGCAGGCCGATGCAGCCGATCACCTCGGCGCGGTCTGCGGACAGCAGGAACAGGCGCTTCTCCGCCAAGGGCACGGCGTAGTTGGCGATGGCGCCCTTGAGCGAGCGCAGCACCTGCTCGGCGCTCACCTGCGGGGTCACCCAGTCGAGGAAGGGCGCGTGCTCCCCGTAGCTGTCCTGCAGCGCCCGGCGCAAGGGCTCGCAGAGCGCCAGGCTGGGGCGCACCAGCACGGCGTCGCGGGTCGTCAGGCGGTACTCCACGGGTGGCGTCGGCATGGCGGGGGTTCTTCGGGCGATGACGGTTCGCCAGCCTAGCGCAGCCCGGCGCTGTCGGCACCTGCGCTGACGGCAGCCCTGGCGCCTGCTTTACTACGAGCAGGGCCGGCCCGCCGCTCCAGGGGGCTGCGGAACCATTGAAATATACATGCGAGGAGACCGCGCGCAGTGACGGAGGCCAAGCCATGATCGACCTGGAACTGACCCGGCGCCTGCTCGACGGCGCCCTTCGCGCCGACGGCGGGCCCTTCCCGGTGGAGGCCATCGCCCGCCACTACCATGCCGAACTGCACCGCCGCCTGGGCGCGGAAACGCCGGATGCCGACGTGGTCATCGCCAATGCCCTGATCCTCACCGACCTGTTGCGCCGCCTGGGGTTGCTGGAGGGCATCTACCACGGCAACGAGGTCGGCACTCCCAGCGATGGCGAGCGACTGACCGAGGATGGTGGGCGTTTCCTGGCGCTGCTGGATGATCCGCGGTTCGTCGAATACCTGGGCAGGCAGCCCTTGCGTGGTGATCGCGATACGGTGCTGGAGGCGATTCGCCGGTTCAGCGCGTAGGAGCGGGCCCTGCCCGCGAAATCGCGCGCAGGGCGCGCTCCTACGAGAAGCCGTGCCAGCCGAAACCCCGGCGTAGGATGGGTTGAGCGGAGCGATACCCATCGCCATGACAGCATGGGTTTCGCAAACTCAACCCATCCTACGGAACGCGAGCGCGGTGCAGACCTTTCCGGCTGACTCAGGACTTCCTGTTCACACCGGACAGTCCCCTCTCCCGCTTGCGGGGGAGGGTTAGGGAGGGGGAAACATGGCGTCCGGAGAAACACCGTACCTCGGATCAAACTCCGTTCCCTCTCCCCAGCCCTCTCCCTGAAGGGAGAGGGGGCTTCCGTGCTCAGGCGAAATACCGTGCCAGCCGGCAACATCGGAGTTTCCGGCTGACGCCGAACTGTCCCCTCAGAACCCCACACTGGCCTGCACGAAGAACGTCCGCGGCTGGCCGACGTAGATGCCGGCGTTGTTGTCGCCGGAGCGGGTGAAGCTCTCCTTGTCGAAGAGGTTCTTCACCCCCGCGCCGAGCTTGAGGTTGGACAGTTGCGGGCCGAAGTCGTAGCCCACACGGGCGTTCCACAGGGCGTAGCCGGGGATGTCGCCGTACTGGCCGTCGGCGGTCGGTTCGGTGATGTAGTTGTGGGTGAAGCTGCCGTCGGCATTGGTGCTCGGGCCGGGGGCGCGTTGGGCGGACTGGGCGAAGGCGTCGACGTTGTAGGTCCAGCGGTCGCGCACGTAGCGCAGGCCCAGGGTCGCTACCTGGCGCGAGTAGAACGGCAGGTCGCGGCCCTTGAAGCCGGGGATCTCGCCTTCGTAGGTGGCGCGGGTGTAGGTCAGGGTGCCGTAGGCGGTCAGGCCTTCCAGGCGCGGGTCCAGCGCGGCCAGGTCGTAGTGCGCGGAGGTCTCGATGCCCTGGTGCCTGGTGGCGCCCAGGTTGGTCCAGCCCACGTCGTTGCTGATGTACTGCAGTTCGTCGTCGAAGTCGATGTAGAACAGCGTCACCTCGCCGCCGAAGGCGCCGTCGTCGTAGCGCGTGCCGATCTCGTAGGTGCGCGCCTTCTCCGGCTCCAGGCCGTCGGCGGTCTGGTCGCCGTGGCCGCCCTGGCCGAGCTGGAAGTACTGCAGGCTGCCGAAGGAGGTCTCGTAGTTGGCGAACAGCTTCCAGGCGTCGGAGACGTGGTACATCACGCTCAGCGCCGGCAGCGGCTCGTTGTAGTCCTTGCCGCGGTTCTTGGCCTGCACCGGCTTGCCCTTGTTGTCCAGCACCGGGCGGTCCTGCCAGTCGGTGGAGATGCGCTCGAAGCGGATGCCGGGAGTGACCGTCCAGTTGCCGACGTCGATCTTGTCGTCGATGTACAGCGAGTTGGCCTCGGTGCCGCCGGTGCGGTCCTGGTAGATGTGGCCGTCGGCGCCGGGTTGCGGCGTCGGCACGTTGTTCACCAGGGCCACCTGGGAGGCGCGCTCTTCCATGTCTTCCTTCAGGTAGCGGTAGCCGATGCTCGCCTCCTGGGTGGTCGGGCCGACGAAGAAGATTCGCGAGACGCGCGGCTCGAAGCCGAAGGTGTGGTAGTTGCGCGGGTAGGACGCGAGGGTCTTGAGGTCGCGGTTGGCGATGTCGCTGCCGCGGAAGCTGTCGCTGTAGTAGGTCAGCACTTCCAGCTGGGTCAGGTCGTCGATCTTGCGCGTCCACTTGAACGAGCCGTCGCTGCGGCGGCCGCGGAAGTTGTCGTAGTCGCGCACCGACTGGTACGGGTCGTGGTCGTACTGGGCCTGGGTCAGGCCGCCGGGCATGTCGGCGGTGCCGTCGTAGTAGTGCAGGTTCAGGGCGAAATCGTCGGCGTCGGTGGGCGCCCAATGGGTCTTCAGGGTGACGTCGTCGATGTCGTTGTGATTGTTGCTGTCGCGGTAGCCGTCGCCCTTCACCCCGGAATACAGCAGGGCCATGCCGATGCCGTTGTCCGCGGTGCCGCCGATGAAGGCGTTGTGCATCTGCTTCCAGCCGCCGTGGCCGGCGTGCTCGACGGTGGTGCCCACTTCGCCGGAGAACTTCTCGGGGATGGCGCGGGTGACGAAGTTGATCACCCCGCCGACGTTCTGCGGGCCGTAGCGCACGGAGCCGGCGCCACGCACCACGTCGATGCTGTCGTAGCTGCCGGCCACGCCGGGGAACATCGACAGCTGTGGCTGGCCGTAGGGCGCCACCGCGGCCGGCACGCCGTCGATGAGGATGGTCGAGCGCGGCGACAGGCGCGAGGTCAGGCCGCGCACGCCGACGTTGAGGGAGACGTCGCTGCCGCCGGTGCCATTGTTGTCCTGCACCTGCACGCCGGGAATGCCGCGCAAAGCTTCACGCACGCTGACCACACCCTTCTCCTGCATGGCCTCGCGGCGCACCACGGTGCGCGCGCCGGGGTGGTTCTGCACGTCGCGCTCCTGGGCGTCGGCCAGCCAGTCGCCGACCACCTTCACCTCGGAGGATTCCATCTGCAGCGGTTCGTCGGCGCCGGCCGCGCGCTTGCGCAGGACGATGCCGTTGCCGACCACCTCATAGTCCAGGCCGCTGCCCTGCAGCAGGCGTTCCAGGGCCTGTTCCGGAGTCAGCTCGCCGCTGACCGCCGGGGCCTGCTTGCCTTCCACCAGGTCGGGGGTGAAGAACAGTTGCAGCGAGGTCTGCTGGCCCAGTTGCTTGAGCGCGTCGTTCAGCGGCATCGGGCGGATGTCCACCTGGGCGGCCTGGGCCTGGCCGGTGGCGGCGGCGATGGCCAGGCTCAGGGCCAGCGGCAGCAGGTGGCGGGCGGTGCGGTTGGAGCGGCGGAGCGAAGGGTTGGTCACGATGTTCCTGTTCCTTGAGGTCCCAATGGCGGCGCGCAGGAAACGGGCCTTGCGAGCCTTTGCCGGGGAAGACGAAACAGGGCGATGAAAACCTGAATCTAACGGAGAATTATTTCGCTTGAGCCATCGGCCAAGGTCCGCACCTTGACCGGCAGCAGGTGCGGCAGCGCCATCAGCAGCGCGTCGGTGTCGTCCACGCGGAACACGCTGGTCAGGCGCATCTTCGCCACTTCCGGGCTACCGACGCGCAGCGGCTGGGCGCGGTAGCGGGAAACCTCGCGGGCCACTTCGGCCAGGCTCGCGCCATTGAACACCAGGCGCCCGTCGCGCCAGGCGGTCTGCGCGGCGACATCGGTGGCCGTGGCCGGCGCCACCCGCCCCTGGGCGTCGATGTGCGTGCCCAGGCCCGCGGTCAGCAGTTGCTCGGCACTGGCCGCTTCACGCCCGGCGACCCGTACCTTGCCCTCCTCCACCGCCACCCGCACCTCGTCGGCGTCGCGGCGCACGTCGAAGCGCGTGCCAGTGACAGTCACCGCGCCCAGGCCGGCGTCGACCACGAAGGGCCTGTCGGCGGCATGGGCGACGCTGAACATGGCCTCGCCGCGCTCCAGGGTCACGTCGCGGCGCTGGTCTCGGAAGCGTACCTGCAGGCGGGTATTGCCGTTGAGTTCCAGTTGGCTGCCGTCGGGCAGCTCCACCTGGCGGCGCTCGCCCAGGGCGGTGTGAAACTCGGCGCTGTAGTCGCGGCCCCAGCCGCTGAACAGCGCGATGCCAGCGGCCAGCCCGGCCACGCAGGCCGCCGCGGCGAACGCCGGCCAGCGCCGTCGGGTCTTTTGCGGACGCAAGGCGACCGGCTCGTCGGCAGCCAGTTCGCGCAGGCGCTGCGCCGGGATCAGGTCGGCGGCGCCCCACAGGCGCTGCAGCTGCTCGAATTCATGGCGGTGTTCCGGCGTCGCCAGCCAGGCGTCGAAGGCGGCCTGCTCGGCGGCGTCCAGGGCGCCGTCCTGCACCCGCGCGAACCAGCGGGCGGCGGCGTCGCGCGGTTGTTCGGTCAACGCCATGGGGCGCTCCCCGGCGAGGTGCTTGGGCTCGGTTTCACTGGCTGGTCCTTCATCACGGTGTGTCGCCCAGGCGGTCCCTGAGGTGGCGCAGGGTACGGATCATATATTTTTCCACCATGTTCTTGCTCAACCCCAGGCGCTCGGCGATTTCCGCCTGGGACAGCCCCTCCAGCTTCTGCCAGACGAATACCTTGCGGCAATTGGCCGGCAGTTCGGCCAGGGCGCGTTCGATGGAACTGGCCAGCTGTACCGCGTGCATGGTGGTCTCCGGGTCGCCGTCGGGCGCTTCGTGCTCGTCCAGGTGCTCCATGCCCACCGGCGGGTGCGCCTGCTCACGGCGGAAGGCGTCGATGGCCAGGTTGCGCGCCGTGCGGTGCAGGTAGGCGCGCGGCTGCGCCACCGTGGCCTGCGGGGCTTCCAGCAGGCGCAGGTAGGTGTCGTGGGCCAGGTCCTCCGCCTCGTGCCGATTGCGCAGGCGGCGGGTCCAGGCTCCGATGAGCTCCTCGTAGTGTTCGAAGAGGCCAGGCTTGCGCGGGGGTTTGGCGGGCATGGGAGGAATAAACGCGAAGAATCAGCAAATGGTAATGCTTCCTGTTTTCCACGTGCAATCTCCGCCCGGCAACTTCCCGCGGCATTTCCCCGGCAAGCCTCCGGAACCCCGGGGCGCCTGCGCCCGTCAACCCATGTAGACGCAACGCAACGAGTAAGGAGCATCGAACATGAAAGGCACTGGCATCCTCCGCGGCGCCCTGTTCTGGGGCGCCCTGCTGGTATCCGCACCACTGCTGGCGGCCGATACCGGGGTGCAGGATTTCGTCAGCCGCGCCTCGGCCACCAGCCTGGCCAATGTGGGCGCGGCCAAGCTGGCGCTGAGCAAGAGCCGCTCGGCGGACGTGAAGACCTTCGCCGTCCACCTCATCGACGACAACACCAAGGCCCAGGTCCAGCTCAAGACCCTGGCCGAAAGCCGCCAGCTGCAGTTGGCGGAAGGGCCCGACGAGGCCAGCCGCGCCAGGCTGAAGGACCTGGAGGCGCGCCAGGACGACTTCGACGCGGCCTTCGCCAGCAGCCAGGTCCGCGCCCAGGAAGAGGCGCTGCAGCTGTTCAGCGAAGCGGCGCAACAGACCGAGGACGAGGACCTGCGGCAATTCGCCCAGAACAACCTGGCGGTGCTGCGCCTGCACCTGCAGATGGCCCGCCAACTGGCCCAGGCCCACGGTTCCGGCTGAGCGCCGCGGCCATCCGAATCCCCGAACCCTCGTCGGGCGCCGGCCTCTGCCGAAGGAAACCGGCTAAACCTACTGGGGACGATCAACCGCGGACGGCGCCGGGCAACGCCCCGGACCAGGCCGCCCGAAGACACCACAGGAGAACCCCATGACCCCGCATCGATGGTTTCCCTCCCGCCGCCACGACAGCGTGGCCGAACTGCAGAACCTGGTCGACGAACTCACGGCGCTGCTCGATGGCGGCCGCGAGCTGGCTGCCAAGGACATCCCCGCGTTCAAGGCGCGCCTGCGCCACCTGAGCGACGACTGCCAGGCCATCGGCGACCGCCTGGCCTACCAGGGCCGGCGCGCGCTGCGCCGAGGCGGCGACTATGCCAGCGAGCATCCCTGGCAGGTCGCGCTCATCCTCGCCGCCACCTGCGGGGCGCTGGCCGCCGTCTGCCTGGTGAGCCGCCGGCGCTGAACCGGCGCCACGCCCGCCCCACTCTGCTCATCGACCTTCGAATCCCCCCCTACCCGCCGCCCTCAGGGGCGGCGCATTGGGCGCTTTCGCATCGCGTATTTTTAGTATGTAATTACATACCACGTAGTACGGTACGAAATCACTGGAGCGGCCATGGCACGGGGCGGAATCAACAAGGCGTTGGTACAGAAAGCACGTATGGCCATACTGGCCCGCGGGGAAAACCCGAGCATCGATGCCCTGCGCGTCGAGCTGGGCAACACCGGTTCCAAGACCACCATCCACCGCTACCTGAAGGAACTGGAGGCGGAAGCCGGCGGCACGACCGGGCATCCCCTCTCCCTCAGCGAGGAACTGGGCAATCTGGTCACTCAGCTGGCCGAGCGTCTGCAGCAGGAAGCCCGCGACTCGGTGGCCGAGGACCGCGCCCGGCTGTCCCGCGAGCGCCTGGACTATCAGCAGCAGATCAGTAACGCCCAAGCGCGCATCGAGCAATTGCAGGCGCAGAACCAGGCGCTGGAGACGCAACTGCGGGAAACCCGCGAGCAGCTGGAACAGACGCGCCAGCAGAAGCACCAGGGCGAGCTGACCAGCGCGCGCCTGCGCCAGGCCGCCGGCGACCTGGAAACCCGCCTGCGCGAGCGTGACGCGCAGATCGCCTCGCTGGAGGAAAAGCACAACCACGCCCGCTTCGCCCTGGAGCAGCAGCGCCAGGCCACGAAGGAACAGCGGGAACAGGAGCAACGCCAGCACCAGGCCCAGTTGCAGCAGCTGACGGAAGAACTGCGCCAGTCGCAGCGGCACCTGGCCGCGCGCCAGGACGAGCTGACGCGGCTGAACCGCGACAACGCGCGCCTGCTCACCGAGGCCCGCCTGCTGCGCGACCAGCAGCAGGAACAGCAGCAACAACTGGCCCGCCACGCCCTGGCGATGGAAGCCCTGCGCCAGGAGCGGGCCCAGGCCGAAGGCGCCCGCTCGGTGCTGGAGCAGCGCAACCTGGCCCAGGGCGAGGAACTGGCGCGCCTGGAACAGCACGGCCGCGAGCAATCCCGGCAATTGCAGACACTGCAACAGCGCCTGCAGGAGCTGAGCCTGGCGCTGCGCGACGAAGCGCCGGGCGCGCCCTGAAGGGCCTTCTGCGACTTATTGCCGGTGGCGCCCCGCGTCTTGCCAGCTAGGCTATAGCGACCACCCGGGTTTCTTTCGCAGCGACCAGCAGCCTCCCGCAAGCCGGGACGTCGGCCCTGCCGGCGATTGGTCCAGCGGCTTTCCGGCCCCTTCGGCCGGGGGATTGCCCGGGGCGCTGAACAAGCGTGGACCTATCGCAACCGGCAAGGTATTCCGCAATGCACGATATCGATCCCGTTGAAACCCAGGAGTGGCTGGACGCCCTGGAGTCGGTGCTCGACCGCGAAGGCGAAGAGCGCGCCCACTACCTGATGACGCGCATGGGCGAGCTGGCCAGCCGCACCGGCACCCAGTTGCCCTACGCCATCACCACCCCGTACCGCAACACCATCCCGGTGACCCACGAGGCGCGCATGCCCGGCGACCTGTTCATGGAACGGCGCATCCGCTCGCTGGTGCGCTGGAACGCCCTGGCCATGGTGATGCGCGCCAACCACAAGGACCCGTCCCTGGGTGGGCACATCTCCACCTTCGCCTCCTCGGCGACGCTCTACGACATCGGCTTCAACTACTTCTTCCGCGCCCCCACCGAGGAACACGGCGGCGACCTCATCTACTTCCAGGGCCACGCCTCCCCCGGCATCTACGCCCGCGCCTTCATCGAGGGGCGCCTGAGCGAGGAGCAGCTGGAGAACTTCCGCCAGGAGGTGGACGGCCACGGCCTGTCGTCCTACCCGCACCCCTGGCTGATGCCGGACTTCTGGCAATTCCCCACCGTGTCCATGGGCCTGGGGCCGATCCAGGCGATCTACCAGGCGCGCTTCATGAAGTACCTGGAAAGCCGCGGCTTCATCCCCCCGGGCCAACAGCGCGTGTGGTGCTTCCTCGGCGACGGCGAGACCGACGAGCCCGAATCCCTCGGCGCCATCTCCCTGGCCGGGCGCGAGAAGCTGGACAACCTGATCTTCGTGGTCAACTGCAACCTGCAGCGCCTCGACGGCCCGGTGCGCGGCAACGGCAAGATCATCCAGGAACTGGAAGGCGTGTTCCGCGGCGCCAGCTGGAACGTCATCAAGGTCATCTGGGGCCGTCTCTGGGACCCGCTGTTCGCCAAGGACACCGCCGGCCTGCTGCAGGCGCGGATGGACGAGGCGGTGGATGGCGACTACCAGAACTACAAGGCCAAGGACGGCGCCTACGTGCGCGAGCACTTCTTCGGCACCCGCCCGGAGCTGCTGGAGATGGTCAAGGACCTCTCCGACGAAGAAATCTGGAACCTCAACCGCGGCGGCCACGACCCCTACAAGGTCTATGCGGCCTACCACGCGGCGGTGAACCACAAGGGCCAGCCGAGCGTGATCCTGGCCAAGACCATCAAGGGCTACGGCACCGGCACCGGCGAGGCGAAGAACATCGCCCACAACATCCACGAGATAGACGTGGCCAGCCTGCGCGCCTTCCGCGACCGCTTCAACATCCCGATCCGCGATGCGGACCTGGAGAAAGTGCCCTTCTACAAACCCGAGCCCGGCAGCGCCGAGGCCAGGTACCTGGCCGAGCGCCGTGCCGAGCTGGGCGGCTCGGTGCCGCACCGCCCGGGCAACGCCTTCAGCGTGCCGGTGCCGCCGCTGGACACCCTCAAGGCCCTGCTCGACAGCACCGGCGACCGCGAAATCTCCACCACCATGGCCTTCGTGCGGATCATCTCGCAGTTGCTCAAGGACAAGGAAATGGGCCCCCGCATCGTCCCCATCATCCCCGACGAAGCGCGCACCTTCGGCATGGAGGGCATGTTCCGCCAGCTCGGCATCTATTCCTCGGTGGGCCAGCTGTACGAGCCGGTCGACAGGGAACAGCTGATGTTCTACCGCGAAGACAAGAAGGGCCAGATCCTCGAGGAAGGCATCACCGAGGCCGGCGCCATGTCCTCGTTCATCGCCGCCGGCAACGCCTACAGCAACTACCGCCAGCCGATGCTGCCGTTCTACATCTTCTATTCGATGTTCGGCTTCCAGCGCATCGGCGACCTGGCCTGGGCCGCCGGCGACGCCATGGTCCGCGGCTTCCTGCTCGGCGGCACCGCCGGGCGCACCACCCTGAACGGCGAAGGCCTGCAGCACGAGGACGGCCAGAGCCACGTGCTCGCCTCGGTGATCCCGAACATCCGCACCTACGACCCGACCTACGCCTACGAGCTGGCGGTGATCATCCATGACGGCGCGCGGCGCATGCTGCAGGAGCAGGAAAACATCTTCTACTACATCACCGTGATGAACGAGAACTACCCGCACCCGGCGATGCCCGCCGGCGCGGAGGAAGGCATCATCCGCGGCATGTACCTGCTGGAGGAGGACAGGAAGGACGCCGCCCACCACGTGCAGCTGCTGGGCTCGGGCACCATCCTGCGCGAGGTGGAAGCCGCGGCGAAGATTTTGCGCGAGGACTTCGGCATCGGCGCCGACGTCTGGTCGGTGCCCAGCTTCAACGAACTGCGCCGCGACGGCCTGGCCACCGAACGCTGGAACCGCCTGCACCCGGAGCAGAAGCCCAGGTTGAGCTACGTCGAGCAATGCCTGGAAGGCCGCAAGGGCCCGGTCATCGCCTCCACCGACTACATGAAGCTGTACGCCGAGCAGATCCGCCAGTGGGTGCCGGGCAAGGAATACAAGGTGCTGGGCACCGACGGCTTCGGCCGCAGCGACAGCCGCCGCAAGTTGCGCGACTTCTTCGAGGTGGACCGCCGCTGGATCGTCCTGGCCGCGCTGGAGTCCCTGGCCGACCGCGGCGACATCGAGCCCAAGGTGGTCGCCGAGACTATCGTCAAGCTCGGCCTCGACCCGAACAAGCGCAACCCCCTGGACTGCTGAGGAGGCCACCGTGAGCGAGCTGATCCGCGTACCCGACATCGGCAACGGCCAGGGTGAAGTCATCGAGTTGCTGGTCAAGGTCGGCGACAAGATCGAGACCGAGCAGAGCCTGCTGACCCTCGAATCCGACAAGGCCAGCATGGAAATCCCCGCGCCCAAGGCCGGGGTGGTGAAGAGCATCAAGGTCAAGGTGGGCGACACCCTGAAGGAAGGCGACGAAATCCTCGAACTGGAGGCCGAGGGCGATGCGGCTCCGGCAGCAGCACCCTCGGCACCGGTAGCGACGAAAGCACCTGCGCCGGAAGCCAAGCCCGCCGCCGCGCCGGCGAAGACAGAGGCGCCGCCACCGGTGGGCGCACCCAGCCGCGACGGCACCAAGGTCCACGCCGGCCCGGCCGTGCGCATGCTGGCCCGCGAGTTCGGCGTCGAGCTGGCCGAAGTGCAGGCCACCGGCCCGAAAGGCCGCATCCTCAAGGAAGACGTGCAACTGTTCGTCAAGCAGCAGCTGCAACGGCCGAAAGGCGCGGCGGCAGGCACGGGCATCCCGCCGATCCCGGAAGTCGACTTCAGCAAGTTCGGCGAAGTGGAAGAAGTGGCCATGACCCGCCTGATGCAGGTCGGCGCCGCCAACCTGCACCGCAGCTGGCTGAACGTGCCCCACGTGACCCAGTTCGAGTCGGCCGACATCACCGAGGTGGAAGCCTTCCGCGTGGCGCAGAAGGCGGCGGCGGAAAAGGCCGGCACCAAGCTGACCATCCTGCCGATCCTGCTCAAGGCCTGCGCGCACCTGCTGAAGGAACTGCCGGACTTCAACAGCTCCCTGGCCCCCAGCGGCAAGGCGCTGATCCGCAAGAAGTACGTGCACCTCGGCTTCGCCGTGGACACCCCGGACGGCCTGCTGGTGCCGGTGATCCGCGACGTCGACCGCAAGAGTCTGCTGCAGCTGGCCGCCGAAGCCGCCGAACTGGCGGAAAAGGCGCGCACCAAGAAGCTCTCGGCCGACGCCATGCAGGGCGCCTGCTTCACCATCTCCAGCCTCGGCCACATCGGCGGCACCGGCTTCACGCCGATCGTCAATGCGCCGGAAGTGGCGATCCTGGGTGTGAGCAAGGCCACCCTGCAGCCGGTGTGGGACGGCAAGGCCTTCCAGCCGCGGCTGATGCTGCCGCTGTCGCTGTCCTACGACCACCGGGTGATCAACGGCGCCGCCGCGGCGCGCTTCACCAAACGCCTGGGCGAACTGCTGGGGGACATCCGAACGCTGCTGCTGTGATCCGCGCCGCCGGCTATCAACGCTTTTCGTAGGAGCGAGCCCCCGGTGCGGCCTGCGAATCGCGCGCAGGGCGCACAGGGGTCCCAGGACAACTCCGTCTTCGCCAACCACTCCGAACGGCCCCCTCTCCCTCCGGGAGAGGGCTGGGGTGAGGGCAACGGGCTCCGCCGACACTCCACTGCCAAACCTCTACTCCGCTCCCCCACCCTAACCCTCCCCCGCAAGCGGGAGAGGGAACCGTTCAGCGTGAAGCGCAATCACCAAATTCCCTGAACCCACGTGCAAAGCACTGGGTTATTTCCCTTCGGGCCAGCGCAAGCGCTGTTGGTGATGGAGCCGCGTCCCGCGTTCGCGGGAATGGCGGGGGTAGTGAGGAGTACAGGACAACTCCGAACTCACCCCCCGCTCCAAACGGCCCCCTCTCCCTCCGGGAGAGGGCTGGGGTGAGGGCAACGGACGCCACCCGCACTCCACTGCCAACCTCCTTCCCTCTAACCCCCATGCCCCAAAGCGAACCGCCCCCATCGACTATGCTTCCCGATAACGGGGCCGCGCCGCCCTTGATGCGCGCCACCTGAGCGGGCCGCAAGCCTCAGCCGGAGCCTGTCGACGCCGTGTTAGCCAGCCCTGCCCTGACCGCCTTCATCGCCCCCAGCGGCCCTGCCCTGCGCTTCGCCGGCAAGACCCTGCTGGCCGGCGGCATCGCCCTCTGGCTGTCCTTCCGCCTGGACCTGGAACAGCCGCAATGGGCGCTGATGACGGTGTTCATCGTGTCCCAGCCGTTGTCCGGGATGGTCGTCGCCAAGGGCCTGTTCCGCCTGCTCGGCACCCTGGTCGGGACCAGCATGGCGGTGCTCATCATGGCCCTGTTCGCCCAGACGCCCTGGCTGTTCCTGCTGGTGGTGGCACTGTGGATGGGCCTGTGCACCGCCGCTTCGACCCTGCTGCGCAACCACGTCTCCTACGCCTTCGTGCTGTCCGGCTACACGGTGGCGATCATCGCCCTGCCGGCGATCAACGTGCCGTTGCAGGTGTTCGACCAGGCCGTGGCGCGCTGCACGGAAATCTGCCTGGGCATCGTCTGCGCCTCGGTGGTCAGCGCCACCCTGTGGCCGCAGCGGGTCGAGGAAAACCTCGCGCGGGTCGCCCGCGAAACCCTGGACGCCGCTCTGCAGGCGGCGGCCAACGCGCTGCGCGGCCAGGCCCGCGAGCCGGAGGGCATCCTCCAGTTGCTCGGCCGGATCGTCGCCGCCGACGCCCAGCGCGACCACGCCTGGTTCGAAGGGCACCAGGGCCAGCGTCGCGCGTTGGCCTTGCGCACCCTGTCGCGCGACGTGCTGAGCCTGCTGCGCACCGCCCGCGGGGCATCGCGCCAGCGGCAGGTGCTCTCGCCCGAAGCGCAAGCGCAATTGCAACCCTGGCTCGACGAGTTGCTAGCACTGCTGCCGCGCCACGCCCCCGAACAGTTGCAGGCGCTGCGCGACCGCCTGCTGCAGGCCAGCGCCGACGAGGCCCTGGACAACGACCTGCGCTATTGCCTGGCGCGCTGCGCGGTGTTGCTGATCAAGGTCGAAGCCGCCGAAAAGGCCGCCGCCGGGGTGGCCAGCGGCGAGTTCAGCGGTGATGCCAGCAGCGGCCTGTCCTGGCACCGCGACTGGCTGATGGCGCTGTTCTACGGCCTGCGCAGCGCCCTGGCGCTGCTGGGCATCGCCGCCTTCTGGCTGGCCAGCGCCTGGCCGGCGGCGGTGGGCGGCATGCTCATGGCCGGCATCCTCTGCAGCCTGTTCGCCAACCGCGACAACGCCGTGGAGCTGAGCATGAGCTTCCTGCGCGGCATCCTCTACGCGCTGCTGGCCGCCATAGTGGTGGACCAGTGGCTGCTGCCGCAGTGGAACGGCTTCCCCCTGCTGTGCATGGCCCTGGGCGTGCCGCTGTTCTTCGCCGCACTGGGCATGGCCGGGCCGCCGGCGCTGATCGGCACCGCCACCACCTTCGCCATCCAGTTCATCACCTTCATCGCGCCGCGCAACGACATGCACTACGACTTCGCCAGCCTGCTCAACTCGGCCCAGGCCACGGTCATCGGCGTGGGCTTCGCCGCCATGGTGTTCCGCCTGCTGGCGTTGCCGCCGGACTGGGTGATCCGCCGCCTGGGCCAGGCCATGGCGCTGGACCTGGGGCGCCTCACCCGCTACCCGCTGGAGCAGGCGGAAAGCTGGTTCGGCGGGCGCATGGCCGACCGCCTGATCCGCCTGGCGCGGCACTACGCGCTGCTGCCCCAGGCCATGCAGCGGCGCTGGCTCGACGGCCTGCTGGCGCTGGACATGGGCAGCGAGCTGCTGCACCTGCGCCACTGCCTGGCCGGCGCCCGCGGCGTGCTGCGCAAGCGCCGGCAGGCCTTCCTCGACAACCTGGGCGACCTGTTCCAGACCGGCCCGGCCCCGGGGCGCGAGGCGCGCCTGGACGAACTCTGCAACGAACTGGACGCCGCCCTGCGCAGCGACCCCGGCCACCTGGCCGAGAACAACCGCCTGGCCCGCGCCGCGCTGCGCCAGTTGAGCAACACCTGGCGCGCCTGGTGCCGCCTGGAGGACGAGCATGGCCCTGGTTGAACAGCCCCTGGGCGGCGTCTACGTCAGCCCGATGTTCCTCTACGCGCTGCTCGCCCTGGCCCTGACCATCGCGCTGCGCAAGCTGCTGCAGGCCACGCCGGCGGGGCGCTGGATCTGGCACGAGGCGCTGTTCGACTGCGCCCTGTTCACCCTGCTGCTGGCCGCCGTCACCTGGTGCGCCGGCGTCGTCAACGGATAAAGAGGAGCGTTGCGTGCGAGGCTTCCTGCGAGTGCTGACCACCCTGCTGGTGGTCGCCGCCGCCGTGCTGGCGGGGCTCTGGCTGTGGCGCTACTACATGCTCTCGCCCTGGACGCGGGACGCCCGGGTGCGCGCCGACGTGGTGGTGATCGCCCCGGACGTGTCCGGCTGGGTCACCGAGTTGCCCATCGTCGACAACCAGAAGGTCAAGGCCGGCGACCTGTTGATGCGCATCGACCGCGACCGCTACCAGGCCAACCTCGACCAGGCCCGCGCCCTGGCCGAGACGCGCAAGCAGGAATACCTGCTGCGGCAGAGCGAGGCCAACCGCCGCAAGCGCCTGACCAGCGCGGCGATCAGCGCCGAGGACCGCGAGACCGCGCAGCTCAACGCCAACATCGCCAACAGCCAGTACCAGGAAGCCCTGGCCGCGGCGCGCCTGGCCGAGATCAACCTGCAGCGCAGCGAGGTGCGCGCCCCGCGCGACGGCCAGGTGACCAACCTGCGCCTGGCCCAGGGCAACTACGCGCAGACCGGCCAGGCCGCCATGGCCCTGGTGGACCAGGGCTCGTTCTACGTCACCGCCTACTTCGAGGAAACCAAGCTGCCCGGCATCCACGTCGGCCAGCGCGCGCGGGTAACGCTGATGAGCGGCGAACGCGTGCTCAAGGGCCGGGTGCAGAGCATCAGCAGCGGCATCACCGACCGCAACGCCCTG
Source organism: Pseudomonas sp. PI1 (assembly GCF_000812405.1). Classification (NCBI taxonomy): domain Bacteria; kingdom Pseudomonadati; phylum Pseudomonadota; class Gammaproteobacteria; order Pseudomonadales; family Pseudomonadaceae; genus Pseudomonas; species Pseudomonas sp. PI1. The sequence goes on along the minus strand of NZ_JWMC01000079.1, from coordinate 14,800 downwards.
CCCGACACCCAGTTGCTGGCCAACGTCGAGCCGACCTTCAACTGGGTGCGCCTGGCCCAGCGCATCCCGGTGCGCATCGAACTGCTGGAGGTGCCGAAGGACATCCACCTCAGCGCCGGCATGACCGCCACGGTCAATATCGACGCCAGCCCTTAGAGCGTCGCGGAGGAGATCCGCTCCTACGCCGCCCCGCCCGCACCATTCCCTGTAGGAGCGGGCCCTGCCCGCGAATCGCGCGCAGGGCGCGCTCCTACAAGCCGCGCCGGGGTGCTCTTCGTAGGATGGGTTGAGCTTGCGAAACCCATGCGGTCATGGCGATGAGTATCGCTTCGCTCAACACCATCCTACGGGCATTGTGTTTGCCGGAGGGGTAGGAGCGGACTCCATCCGCGATCTAACCCACACGATCAACGCCGCCAGGCACCCCCCAGCGCGCTGAGCGCCAACACCGCCGCGGCGCCGGCGTAGGCCCAGAAGGCCGGCACAACGGGCAGCAGCACGCCGGCCAGCATCGGGCCCAGGCCTGCGCCTATGTCGCGCCAGATGGCGTTGCCGGCCAGGGCCTGGATGCGGTTCTGCGGGTTGCGCTGGGCCACCAGGGTCATCACCAGCGGCAGCTGCAGGGCGCGCAGCAGCAGGACCAGGAAGGCGCCGGCGAACAGCCAGTGGCTGCCGAAGATCAGCAACGCCGCCGAGGTCGCCAGGGACAGCGTCACCAGCATGCGCAGCGCGCCGAAGTGGTCGGCCAAGCGGCCGCCGAAGGGGCTGAAGAGCATCTCGCTGAGGTAGCGCACCGCCATCAGGATGCCCGCCACCAGCACGCCGGTACCGCCCAGGTGGCTTTCCGCGTACAGCGACAGACCGAAGATGAACAGGCCGTCGAGGGTCACGCCCTCGATGAAGGACCAGGTGGCGATGCTGTCCGGCAGGCGCAGGCGGCGCCCGCTCGGGGTGTGCAGGTCGTGCCCCCGGGCCGGCAGCGAGCGCGCCCGCCACAGGCCCAGCAATGCGCTGGCGCAAAGCACGAAGAACACGCTGCGCGGCCCCCAGGCCTGGGCCATCACCGCCGCCAGCGGCAGCGCCAGCATCGGCCCGATGGAGATGGTCGCCCGCGAACGCCCGGCGCGGCGCGCGGCGCCCTGGGCCTCGGCGGTGGCCAGGGTCTGGGTGCTGAGGTTGAAGCTGGCGTAGCTCAGGCCCCACATCAGGCGCAGCACCAGCAGCGCGGCGACGCCGGAGAGCGTCGCATACCCCAGCGCGCACAACGCCGAGGCGCAGGCCGCCAGGCTGCAGGTGGCGCGGTCGCCGTGGCGGGCGTAGAAGCGCACCACCCAGCCGTAGCCGACGATGCGCACCAGGCGGTTGGCCGCCAGCAGGATGCCCGCCTGGGCCAGGCTGACGCCGAAGTCGGCGGCGTACATGGGCAGCAGCAGGTAGAGCACCACATCGCCGGGCAGGCACAGGCCGAGGACCTGGGCGGCGCGGCGGGAATCGTTATCGGCGCGGCGCAGGCGTGGCTGCGCGGGGTCTGACGACATGGTCCCTCCCGGACGACAAGGCAAGCGCGCACCTTACCCGATGCGCGCCCGTCTGCCGAGGGGGAACCGCCCCGCTCAGCCCATCCCCTGCTCGTACACCGCCAGGTGCACGAAGGCCGCCTGCAGCAGCGGTAGGTCCAGCCCGGCCGCCTGGCCGCGGCCGAGCAGGTCGCCGATGATCTGCTCGGCTTCCACCGGGCGGCCGCCGATCAGGTCGCGGTACATCGATGAGGTCTGCGGCGAGCCGTGCAGGGTCAGTTGCCGGCGCGCCTCGGCGAGGAAGGCTTCGCGTGGTTCCAGGCCCACCGCGCGGACCACCGCCACCACCTCGTCCAGCAAGCGGTTGACGAAGGCCTCGCCCTGGGGCGCGGCGACCACCGAGCCGACGTTGCCGCGCATCAGGCAAGTGATGCCGCCCAGGGCGGCCAACAGCACCCACTTCTCCCACATCTCGCGGTGGATATCGGGGCTCAGGCGGGCGTCGAAGCCGGCGTCCTGCAGCAGTGCGTCCAGGCGCAGGATGCGCTCGCTGCGGGCGCCATCCATCTCGCCGTAGGAGAGTTCGTTGAGGGTGCCGTACTGGACGATGCGGCCGCGCTCGTCCAGGGTGCTGGCGATCTTGCACACGCCGCCCAGCAGCGGCCCGCGGCCGAAGTGATCGACGATGGCGTCGACCTGGTGCATGCCGTTGAGCACCGGCAGGATCATCGTGCCCGGCCCCACCGCCGGGACGATGTCGCGCAGCGCCGCCTCCAGGGCGTAGGCCTTCACCGTCAGCAGGATGAGGTCGTAGGGTCCGTCCAGGTGCTCGGCGCCGACCAGTTGCGGCGTCAGCACGAAATCGCCATGGGGGCTGAGCACCTGCAGCCCTTCCTGCTGCAACTGGTGCGCCCGCCCGGCGCGCACCAGGAAGGTCACGTCGCGCCCGGCCCGGGCCAGGCACGCGCCGAAGAAACCACCCGTGGAACCCGCCCCGACCACCAGAATGCGCATGGCCCACCCTCCTCGGCTGCCCGGCGCGATGGCGCCGGCTCATTGCCTGTATATAGACGCAGTGCCGGGAAAATGCATGGTTCGAGGCAGCCGCCGGAAGACGAGAACAATTCTCAGCGCCGTGCTAGCCTTGCGCCTCCCCTTTCCGTGGCGGCGCCGCTCAGCCGTGCGCCGCCCTTCTCGCCAGGAGCCCGCTGTGTCCGCCCCCACCGAAGCCGTGCAGCCCGGTACCACCGACGTCCGTTTCGACCTGCGCCCGCTGCTGTTCTCCACCATGGCCGGGACCATGGCGATGATGGCCTTCGTCTCGCTGGTCGGGCCCATCGCCCGGCTGCTCGGCCTGCAGGCCTGGCAGGCCGGTGCGGCGGTCACCGTGTCGGGCGTGCTCTGGCTGCTGCTGGCGCGGCCCTGGGGCAATGCCAGCGACCGCGTGGGGCGGCGGCGCATCCTGCTGCTGGGCAGCGCCGGGGTGACCTTGTCCTACGTGCTGCTGGCGGTCTTCGTCGATACCGCGCTGCGCTTGCAGCCTATCGCCGCGCTGTCGTTCCTCGGCCTGCTGCTCGGGCGTGGCGCGGTGGGCGCCTTCTACGCCGCGCTGCCGGCCGCCGGGCAGGCGCTGGTCGCCGACAACTACCCGCCGCGCCAGCGCGCCGCCGCCCTGGCCAGCCTGGGCGCGGCCAATGCCGTGGGCATGGTGCTGGGCCCGGCCATCGCCGCCCTGCTCGCCCGGCACAGCCTGAGCCTGCCGCTGTACGCCATGAGCGTGCTGCCGCTGCTGGGGTTCCTGGCGCTGCTCACCCGCCTGCAGCGCCAGGAACACCACCTGCAACGCGTCGCGCAGAGCATCCGCCTGGGCGATGCGCGCCTGCGCCGGCCGATGCTGGTGGCCTTCGTCGCCATGTTCTGCGTGGCGGTGGCGCAGATCACCGTCGGCTTCTTCGCCCTCGACCGCCTGGGCCTGGCACCGGGCGCGGCGGCCCAGGCCGCCGGGGTGGCGCTGACCACCGTGGGCGTGGCGCTGATCCTCGCCCAGTTGCTGGTGCGCCGCCTGGACTGGGCGCCGCAACGGCTGATCCGCATCGGCGCGCTGGTGGCCGGCATCGGCTTCGCCGGCACCAGCCTGGCGCTGCAGGCCTGGCAGCTGTGGCTGGCCTTCTTCGTCGCCGCGGCGGGCATGGGCTGGGTGTTCCCGGCCTTCTCGGCGCTGGCGGCCAACGCGGTGAACGCCGACGAACAAGGCTCCACCGCCGGCTCCATGGGCGCCGCCCAGGGCCTGGGCGTGGTGCTCGGGCCGCTGGCCGGCAGCCTGCTCTATGGCGTCGAGCCGCGCCTGCCGTACCTGCTGGTCGGCGCCCTGCTGGTGCTGGTGGCGCTGTGGCCGGAGCCCGCCGCCGACACCGTTCAGGCCGGGTAGCGGCGCGCCAGGAAGTCCAGCAGCAAGGCGTTGACCTCGGCCGGGCGCTCGTTCTGGATCCAGTGGCCGCAGCCTTCCAGGCGGTGCTGTTCGAGGTCCGCCACCACCTCGGGCATGCGCTTGAGGGTATAGGCCTCCAGGCTCGCCACCGGGTCGCGGTCGCCCACCAGGAACAGCGTCGGCTGGCCGACCTGGCGGCCGGCCAGGGGCTCGCTGAAGCGCCAGTTGCGCTCGAAGTTGCGGTACCAGTTGAGCGCCCCGCGGAAGCCGCGGCCGGCGAAGGTCTCGATGTAATGCGCCAGGTCCGCCTCGCCGCACCAGGCCGGCAGTTGCCGGGGCGTGGGCTGGCCTTCGAACAGACGGGCGTCGGCGGGTTTGTCCTGGAGGAAGGGGTCGTCGTCGCCGGCATCGCGGAAGAACAGGCGCAGGCTGCGCTCGATGTCGGCGTCCAGCTCGGCCTCGGCCACGCCCGGCTGCTGGAAGTAGAGGATGTAATTGAAGCGCCCGGCGAAGACCTCGCGGAGGATCTCCGTGGCCGGCCGCTTGGGCCGCCCGGCATAGGGCACCGACAGCGCGGCCAGGGCCGCCACCCGCTCCGGGGCGAGCAGCGCCAGGTGCCAGGCCACCAGGGCGCCCCAGTCGTGCCCGAGCACCGCCGCGCGGCCCTGGCCGAGGGCGTCCATGGCGCCGAGGACGTCGCCGCACAGGCTCTGCAGGTCATAGGCCTCGATGGGCTTGGGGGCGTCGCTGCGGCCGTAGCCGCGCATCTCCGGCACGTGCACGCGGTAGCCGGCCTGCGCGAGCGCCGGAATCTGCGCGCGCCAGGAGTGCCAGCATTCGGGGAAGCCGTGCAGCAGCCAGACCGGTCGGCCATCGACGGGGCCGGCGATGTGTACGCACAGGTGGATGCCGTTGACCGGCAGCAGGCGTCGCTCGATGGGGGGCATGGCGAATCTCCGGGATTTTGTCGGGACGCTAGCAGCAGGGGTGTGACGACGTCATTTCCATTCGTTGGACGAATAGCGGGGCTTTTGTAGGGCGCATAACGCCTACGGCGTTATCCGCCGTTTGGCCTTGATTCCCGGCGACGCCGGGGTTGACCTGGGCGTTGGCCATAACCCCGGCGTATCGGCGTATAACCGCGAACGGTTATACGCCCTACATGCATATATCCATATGCAAATCCGGTCTTTCCCACCCGGATTCTTATTCCCCTATAGTCGCCCCACAACTCGTCATAACAAGTCATAGCCATGACCGAACTTCTCCCCCTCTCCCCCGTCCCGCTGTACAGCCAGCTCAAGGAGCTGCTGCGCACGCGCATCCTCGACGGCAGCTACCCGCCGCTCAGCCGCATGCCCTCCGAGGCCGAGCTGGGCAAGGCCCATGGCGTCAGCCGCATCACCGTGCGCCAGGCCCTGGGCGACCTGCAGAAGGAAGGCCTGATCTTCAAGATCCACGGCAAGGGCACCTTCGTCGCCCGGCCCAAGGCGTTCCAGAACGTCAGCACCCTGCAGGGCCTGGCCGAGTCCATGGGCGAGCGCGGCTACGAGGTGATCAACCGCCTGCGCAGCTTCCGCTTCGTGCCGGCCGACACCCAGGTGGCCGCGCGCCTGCAGGTGGCCGAGGGCGATAGCGTGGCGCAGATCAAGCGCGCGCGCCTGGTCAACCGCGAGCTGGTGTCGCTGGAGGTCACCTACCTGCCCGAGGCCGTCGGCCGCCGGCTGGAGAAGGCCGACCTGGTGAGCCGCGACATCTTCCTGATCCTCGAGAACGACTGCGGCCTGCCCCTGGGGCATGCCGACCTGGCCATCGACGCCATCCTCGCCGACGCCGAGCTGGCCGCCGCCCTGGAGGTGGAGGAAGGCTCGCCGGTGATGCGCATCGAGCGCCTCACCCACGGCGCCGACGGCCATCCGCTGGACTACGAACACCTCTATTACCGCGGCGACGCCTTCCAGTACCGCCTGCGCATCGACCGTCACAAGGGCCCCCGAGCATGAGCCACAGCGACCTCCCAGAAGACAAGCAAAGCGCCTACGACATCGTCGTCATCGGCGGCGGCACCGCCGGCCCCATGGCGGCGATCAAGGCCAAGGAAGCCAACCGCGAGCTGCGCGTGCTGCTGCTGGACAAGGCCAACGTCAAGCGCAGCGGCGCCATCAGCATGGGCATGGACGGCCTGAACAACGCCGTCATCCCCGGCCACGCCACGCCCGAGCAGTACACCAAGGAAATCACCGTGGCCAACGACGGCATCGTCAACCAGGCCGCCGTCTATGCCTACGCCACCCACAGCTTCGAGACCATCGAGCAGCTCGACCGCTGGGGCGTGAAGTTCGAGAAGGACGAGGTGGGCGACTACGCGGTGAAGAAGGTCCACCACATGGGCGCCTACGTGCTGCCGATGCCCGAGGGCCACGACATCAAGAAGGTGCTCTACCGCCAGCTCAAGCGCGCGCGGGTGGAGATCACCAACCGCCTGGTGGCCACCCGGCTGCTCACCGACGCCGAGGGCGCGGTCAACGGCGTGCTCGGCTTCGACTGCCGCACCGCGCAGTTCCAGGTGCTCCGCGCCAAGGCGGTGATCCTCGCCTGCGGCGCCGCCGGGCGCCTGGGCCTGCCCGCCTCCGGCTACCTGATGGGCACCTACGAGAACCCGACCAACGCCGGCGACGGCTACGCCATGGCCTACCACGCCGGCGCGGAGCTTTCGAACCTGGAATGCTTCCAGATCAACCCGCTGATCAAGGACTACAACGGCCCTGCCTGCGCCTACGTCACCGGACCACTGGGCGGCTACACCGCCAACAGCAAGGGCGAGCGCTTCATCGAGTGCGACTACTGGAGCGGGCAGATGATGTGGGAATTCCACCAGGAGCTGGAAGGCGGCAACGGCCCGGTATTCCTCAAGCTGGACCACCTGGCCGAGGAGACCATCCAGACCATCGAGGAAATCCTCCACGGCAACGAGCGCCCCAGCCGCGGCCAGTTCCACGCCAACCGCGGCACCGACTACCGCAGCCAGATGGTCGAGATGCACATCTCCGAGATCGGTTTCTGCTCCGGCCACTCGGCCTCGGGCGTGTGGGTCAACGAGAAGGCCGAGACCAGCGTCAAGGGCCTGTATGCCGCCGGCGACATGGCCGCGGTGCCGCACAACTACATGCTCGGCGCCTTCACCTACGGCTGGTTCGCCGGGCAGAACGCCGCGCAGTACGTGGCCGAGCGCGATTTCAGCGAGGTCGACCAGACCCAGGTGGAGCGCGAGCGCGAACGCGTCTTCGCCCCGCTCAGGCGCGAGCACGGCCTGCCGCCGGCCCAGGTGGAGTACAAGCTGCGGCGCATGGTCAACGACTACCTGCAGCCGCCCAAGGTGACCAAGAAGATGGAGATCGGCCTGCAGCGCTTCGCCGAGATCGGCCGCGACCTGGAGCAGCTGAAGGCGAACAACCCCCACGAGCTGATGCGCGCCATGGAAGTCAGCGTGATCCGCGACTGCGCCGAGATGGCCGCCCGCGCCTCGCTGTTCCGCACCGAGAGCCGCTGGGGCCTGTACCACCACCGCGTGGACTATCCGCAGCGCAACGATGCCGAGTGGTTCTGCCATGCGCACCTGAAGAAGGACGAGAGAGGCGAGATGACCAGTTTCAAGAAGCCGGTGGAGCCGTACCTGATCGCCCTGGACGATGAGGAGCAGAAGGCCTACGGGCGGTTGCGGGTGAAGAACGAGGCGGCCTAGAAGCCCTAGGAGCCCCTCTCCCCCCGCCCTCTCCCGCAAGCGGGAGAGGGAGCTGTCCGTGCAGCAGGAACCCGCAGATTTCAGGATGACGCCAAGTTACCAAGCACCTCCGAACGGCCCCCTCTCCCTTCAGGGCGGGGCGCGCAGCCGAGGGCTGGGGAGAGGGTGGTGAGCCGCCGCCTCCCCCGAACCACCAGACCACCGGCACCAAGACCGGCCAGCAACACCACGAGGAACCGTGCCATGCCCCACCAACCCCAGGAAATCTTCTTCCGCTCCAGCGCCCCGGTCACCGTGGACGAGGACAAGTGCATCGCCGACAAGGGCTGCACCGTCTGCGTGGAGGTCTGCCCGATGGACCTGCTGGCGATCAACCCGGCCACCCAGAAGGCCTACATGGCCTTCGACGAATGCTGGTACTGCATGCCCTGCGAGAAGGACTGCCCGACCGGCGCGGTGAAGGTGGAGATTCCCTACCTGCTGCGTTGAGCTGCCGCTCAACCCGGGTATCGCTGCGCTCAACCCAGGCTACGGGTGTTTCGTAGGATGGGTGGAGCGCAGCGATACCCATCGACGCTACCGGACACGCCACCGGACGCCTGATGCAACGCCCCCTCGTTTCCCACCGCACACCGGCGGCGGAGACGATTCCAACACTCATGATTCGAGGGGAACACCCATGACCTTGCGCACCACCCTGGCCGGCCTCGCGCTGGCCATCGCCAGCCTTTCTGCCCATGCCGAGACCCTCCGCGTGGCCATCGGCACCCAGGACACCACCATCAACTGCGCCGCCGGCGGCCTGCTGGTCCGCGAGCTGAACCTGCTGCCCAAGTACCTGCCCCACGACGGCAAGTACAAGGACGCGCAGTACGACATCCAGTGGAAGAACTTCACCAGCGGCGCGCCGCTGACCAACGAGATGGTCGCCGGCAAGCTGGACTTCGGCGCCATGGCCGACTTCCCCGGCTCGCTCAACGGCGTGGCCCACGAGGCGGCTGGCAAGCGCAGCCTGTTCATCAGCGTGCTCTCCGGCAGCATCGAGGGCAGCGGCAACGGCATCGTGGTGCCGGCCTCGTCCAAGGTGCAGTCGCTGGCCGAGCTGAAGGGCCAGACCATCTCTGTGCCCTTCGCCTCCACCGCCCACGGCCTGCTGCTGCGCGCCATCGCCGCCCAGGGCTGGGACCCGGACAAGGACGTGACCATCATCGCGCAGCCGCCGGAAGTCGCCGGCTCCGCGCTGCAGGCCAACAAGATCGCCGCCCATGCCGACTTCGTGCCCTTCGCCGAGCTGTTCGAGAGCCGCGGCATCGCCCGCAAGATCTACGACGGCTCGCAAGCCAAGGCGCCGACCTTCCACGGCGCGCTGGTGGAGGCGGACTACGCGCAGAAGTACCCGGAGATCGTCGAGGCCTACCTGCGCGCCACCTACGAGGCCAACCAGCTGCTGGCCGCGGAACCGGAGAAGTACAGCGAACTGATCGAGAAGGTCGCCGGCATTCCCGCCGAGGTGAACTACCTGTTCCACGGCCCGCTCGGCCTGCAGACCCGCGACCTGACCTGGAAGCCGGAGTACCGCCAGGCCGTGACCACCGCCATCGACACCCTGAAGCTGCTGAAGAAGGCCGACCGCGGGCTGAACGTCGAGCAGTTCGTCGACGACCGCTACATCCGCGCCGCCTTCAAGGCCGCCGGCGCCGACTACGACGCCGCATTGAAGAACTATGCCCAGCAGCCGCTAACGGCCACGGACGCGCTGACCGGCAAGGCCATCGCCGATCCGCGCCACGTCGCGCAGGTGTGGGTGCGCGGCGAACCCAGGGTGCGCAGCTACGCCTCGGCCCGGGAAGCCCTGGGCGAGCTGGCCAAGCTCAAGCAGCAAGGCAAGGACATCCGCGCCGTCTACGCCCAGGCCAGCGACAGCGGCATCAAGCTGCTGGCCAGCCAGGCCTGGTTCGTCCAGGGCAAGGACGGCGCGCTGGACGCCTTCCTGCTCAAGGAGCAGGCCGAGCGCTACGCGCAGAGCAACGGCGGCGAAGTGCGCGACTTCGCCGGTGCCAGCCAGCAGGCCGTCGCCAGCCGCTGACGTCCACGCCCGGCGCCCTGCGCGCCGGGCCCTTGCGGAGCCACGAAAATGAACCTCACAATCCTGTCCCGCTGGAGCCTGCGCCTGGCCTCGCTGCTGGCCTGCCTGGCGCTCTGGCAACTGGCCAGCGCCCGGCACCTGAACCTCGGCCTGGTCACCTTCGCCAACGTCCCCGGCCCCGGCGAGGTGCTGGACGCCGCCGTGCAACTGGCGCAGTCCAGCAAGCTCGGCCGGCACCTGGGCGCGAGCCTGGCGCGGGTGCTCGCCGGCTACCTGCTGGCAGCCGTCGCCGGCGTGCTCCTGGGCCTGGCCATCGGCCGCGGCCGCTGGGCCCGCGACGGCCTGCTGCCGCCGCTGGAAGTGCTGCGGCCGATCCCGGCGGTGGCCTGGATACCGCTGGCGATCCTGATGTTCCCCAGCTCCGAGCTGTCGATGATCTTCATCACCTTCACCGGCGCGCTCTTCCCCATCCTGCTCAACACCATCCACGGCGTCGAGGCGGTGGACCCGCGCCTGCTCGCCTCGGCCCGCAGCCTCGGCGCCAACCGCCTGGCGCTGCTGCGCGAGGTGGTGCTGCCCGGCGCCCTGCCGAGCATCGTCACCGGCCTTGCCATCGGCATGGGCACCTCGTGGTTCTGCCTGGTGACCGCCGAGATGATCTCCGGGCAATGGGGCATCGGCTACTACACCTGGGAGTCCTACACCTTGCAGAACTACCCCGACATCGTCGTCGGCATGCTGCTCATCGGCGTGCTCGGCATGGCCAGCAGCCTGCTGGTGCGCCAGCTCGGCGCCCTGGCCACGCCCTGGCAGCGCCAGGCCGGAGGCAAGCCATGAGCCTGCCTGAACGAGTGCCCGCCGGGCACGTGCGCGTCGAGGACCTGTCGATCCACCTGGGCAGCGGCCGCGACGTCTTCGAAGCGGTGCACTCGCTGAGCTTCGCCATCGAGCCGGGCGAATTCGTCTGCGTGCTCGGCCCCTCCGGCTGCGGCAAGTCCACCCTGCTCGGCGCCCTGGCCGGCCACCTGCGCCCCAGCGGCGGGCGCCTGGAAGTGGATGGCCAGCCGGTGGGCGGCCCCTCGCCGCAGCGCGGCATGGTGTTCCAGCAGCACACCCTGCTGCCCTGGCGGCGGGTGCGCGACAACGTCGCCTTCGGCCTGAAGATGCGCGGCGTGCCGCGCGCCGAACGCCACGCCCGGGCCGAGGAAATGCTCCAGCTGGTGGGCCTGCAAGGCTTCGCCAATCGCTGGCCGTCGCAGCTTTCCGGCGGCATGCAGCAGCGCGTGGAGATCGCCCGGGTGCTGATCAACCAGCCGCGCCTGCTGCTGATGGACGAACCCTTCGGCGCCCTCGACGCGCAGACGCGGATGATGATGCAGGAGCTGCTGCTGGACATCTGGACGCGTCTGCGCACCAGCGTACTGTTCATCACCCACGACATAGACGAAGCGCTGTTCCTCGCCGACCGCATCCTGGTGATGAGCCCGCGCCCCGGGCGCATCCTCGAGGAAATCCGCCTGGACTTCCCGCGCCCGCGCCACGCCGAGCTGCTGACCAGCGCCGGCTTCGCCCGCCTCAAACGCCACTGCCTGGAACTGCTGCGCCACGAAGACGGCCGCCAACTGCCGCGCCTGACGCCCCTGGGCCTGCCGAACAATGATCCGACAAGAGCGCGATTCGCCATATGACCCCGTTCACGACCGACAACCCCGACATCCTCGATCTGCAACCGCGCCTGCAGCACGCCGACCCCGGCGTGCGCCGCATCGCCCTGATCGAACTGGCCGACCTGGAGGAACCCGAGGCCCTGCCCTGGCTGGCCCGGGCGCTGACCATTGATCCGGCCGCCGCCGTGCGCGCCGAGGCCGCGCGCCTGCTGGAAGCCTGGGAGGAACCCGAAGTGGTCCAGGCCCTATGCCAGGCCCTGGCCGACAGCGACGAGACGGTGCGCGAAGCCGCCGCGCAAAGCCTCAGCGAACTGAAGACCGCCGAGGCCGGGCGCCTGCTGCTGCCCTGGGCGGCCCACGCCGACACCTTCGTGCGCCGCAGCGCATTGCGCGCCCTGCGCGAACTGCGCCTGGAAGAAAGCGTGAACCCGGCCCTGGCCGCCCTGGACGACACCGACGCCGGTGTGCGCCGCGAGGCGGTGGGCATCCTCGGCTGGCTCAAGCGCATCGAAGCCCTGCCGCGCCTGGCCGCCCTGGCCAGCGACGATGCCGACAGCGAGGTGCGCCGCGCCGCCGCCGGCGCCCTCGGCCTGGCCAGCGACGCCAGCGTGCTGCCGGCGCTGGGCGCGGCATTGCGCGACAAGGCCTGGAAGGTCCGCGAGGAAGCCGCCGCCACCCTCGGCAAGCTGGGCCTGCAGGAAGCCGGCGAGGCGTTGCTGCAAGCGCTGGAAGACGACTTCTGGCAGGTGCGCCTGCGCGCCGCGCGGGCCCTCGGCAACCTGCGCTACCAGGCCGCCCGCGAAGCCTTGCAGGGCCTGCTCGGCCACGCCATCAGCAACCTGCGCAAGGAAGCCGCCCTGGCCCTGGGCGAGCTGGGCGACATCCGCGCCCTGCCCGCCCTACAACAGGCCCAGACCGACGGCGACCCGGAAGTGCGCAAGGCCGTGCGCATCGCCCTCACCCAACTGGGCGCGCCGGCATGAACGCGCCCCGCGCCCTGCACCGTTCCAGTAACGAGCGCGAGCTGCGCATCGACTGGGGCGACGGCGAAGTGCAGCGCATCGCCTTCGCCCGCCTGCGCGGCGCCTGCCCCTGCTCGCAGTGCCGCGCGGCGCGCCTGCAGGGGCGCATCACGCTGGTCGGCGCCGAAGTCGGGCTGCGCGCCGTGAACCCCCAGGGCTACGGCGTACAGTTGGTGTTCGACGACGGCCACGAGCGCGGCATCTATCCCTGGAGCTACCTGCGCGAACTGGGTTGAGCCGCTACCACTCGCCGATGCGCACCAGCTTGCCGCCTTCCGGCTCGCCATAGCGGAAGGCCTGGCCGCGCAGGTCGATCTCCTCGTTGCTGATGGTGGTGCGCCGCTTCAGGCCGCGCAGCCAGTCGAACAGGTAGCGCTGGTGCTGCTCGCGGACGTTCGCGTAGGCCGGCTCGGCGCCCAGGTCGCGCAGCTCGCTCGGGTCCGCCTGCAGGTCGAACAGCTGCGGACGGAAGCCGTCGTAGGCCAGGTACTTCCAGCGCTCGCTGCGCACCATGTACATGCGGCAGGCGTCGATGGGCCGGCCCAGGCGCTCGCGGGCCGGGGCCTGGAAGGCGTAGTCGTATTCGGCGATGGCGTAGTCGCGCCAGTCCGCCGGCCGTTGCCCATGCAGCAGCGGCTGCAGCGAGCGGCCCTCGACGCGGTGCGCCGCCGGCGGTATCGCGAAGGCGTCGAGCAGGGTCGGCAGCACGTCGATGGATTGCACCAGGGCCTGCTCGACGCTACCGCGGCTGGCGTCGGCCGCCGCGCGCGGGTCGCGGATCAGCAGCGGCACGCCCACCGCCGGCTCCAGCAGGAACTCCTTCTCGCCCAGGCCGTGGTCGCCCAGGTAGTCGCCATGGTCGCTGGTGAAGACGATCAGGGTGTCGTCCCAGCGGCCGCTGGACTGCATGTGCTCGAACAGCCGGCCGAGCTGGTCGTCGATCTGCCTGATGAGCCCCATGTAGGTGGGGATCACGGTGTTGCGCACCTCCTCGCGGGAGAAGTTCAGGCTCTCCTGGTGCTGCTGGAAGGCCTTGTACACCGGGTGTTCGCTCTCCTCCCCCGGCGCCGCGCGCAGGGCCGGCAGCACCTGCCCGGGGCCGTACAGCGCGTGGTACGGCGCGGGCGCGATATAGGGCCAGTGCGGCTTGATGTACGACAGGTGCAGGCACCAGGGCCTGTCGCCCTGCTCGTGCATGAAGTCGATGGCGCGGCTGGTGGCGTAGACCGTTTCGCTGTGCGGCTCCGGCAGGCGCGTGGGCAGCCCGGCGTTGCGCATCTGCCAGCCGCTGAGCACCTCGCCGTTGGCGCCTTCGGCGGCGTTGGCCCAGTCGTGCCAGGGGTTGTCGCCGGCATAGCCGAGGCCGCGCAGGTAATGGGTGTAGGGCGCGCTTTCGCGCTTGTCGGCGAACAGCTCGCCGTCGGGGTAGATGCCGTCGTTGCGGTCGTAGGGCTCGAAGCCTGCCTCGGCCAGTTGCTGGCCGCGCTCGCTCTGCGGGTCCACCCCGAGCGCCTGCATGCCTTCGAGATTGGCGGTGGCGTGGGTCTTGCCCACCAGCGCGGTGCGGATGCCGGCCGGGCGCAGGTAGTCGCCGAGGGTCAGTTCCTCCAGCGGCAACGGCACGGCGTTCCAGCTCACCTGGTGGCTGCTGACGTAACGCCCGGTGTACGAGGACATGCGCGAAGGCCCACAGATGGTGCCCTGGGTATAGGCCCGGGCGAAACGCACGCCCTCGGCGGCCAGGCGATCGATGTTCGGCGTGTGCAGGTGCGGGTGGCCGTAGCAGGACAGGTAATCGCGACGCAGCTGGTCGCACATGATGTAGAGGACGTTGCGGATGGGCTGGGGCTGGCTCATGGGGCGTTCGGGATGACGGATGGAGCGGTCATTTCGCGGGGTGCGGGGGCGTTCTGGCAAACGCATTTGCAGCAAGATTTGCATGCGTGGAATGCATGGGGTGGGTGGTGTGGGGGCGGGCTTGGTCGCGAACAGAGTTCACCGGGAGTTGTGGGGACTGGGGTTGAGAGCGCCCTCTCCCTAGCCCTCTCCCTGAAGGGAGAGGGGACCGTTCGGTGTGCCTGGATGTTCTGGAGTCAGCCGGCAACACCGAAGGTCTCCATTTGAAACCTTCCTGTTCTCGGCACGGACTAGCCCCCTCTCCCTTCAGGGCGGGGCGCGCAGCCGAGGGCTGGGGAGAGGGAGCGGAGTAACCCCGAAACACCGTAGCCAAAGGGAGGAGCCCTTCGCGAGCAAGCTCGCTCCTATGTATGGACTCACCCCCACCGTCAACCCGCTTTTGAACATGAAAACCCGACTGCATCTATGTATTAGGCCTGTT
>NZ_JWMC01000078.1:0-184125 GCF_000812405.1 Pseudomonas sp. PI1 | reverse complement strand
ACTTCGGTGTAGCCCTTGAGTTGCGAGGGGCTGCCGCCGGTGACTTCGTTGAGGATCTTCTGCGCCGCCTGGCCCTTGAGGTTGGGGTTGCCGAGGATGATCCCGCCCAGCTGGGTGCCCTGGGTCTTGCCGGTGGCGTTGTTGAGGATCAGGCCCTGCTGGCCAACGCCGTAGTCGCTGAATTTATTGTGCGACAGGCCCGCGCCGTTGGGCGTGGCGATGTTGACGATGGGCACGCCGTTGCCCGCCGCACCCAGGCTGGTGTTGCCACCGGCGGCCGCGTCCACCGCTAACTGGGCGGCGGTCGTGACTATCGGGTTGAGGATCAGCAGGCCGGCCAGGGCGCTGGCGATGGCCTGATAGAAGGGGCGACGGATGTCCATATCGGGGGGCTCGCGCGGGGTAATCGTTGACCCGGCGGACTCTATTCCCCTACTCGGCATGGGGCCTTGAGGAGTTCCAGCCTCCTTACGTAGGCCTTTTCCGAACTATGCCCAGTCACCCACGGAGCACATTCACAAGGCGCCGGCGCCGCAGCTCAAATAGCGCTCCGATGTCACGCAAAGCCCGCCCCATGCCCCGCCGCCAACTCGACCACGCCCTGCCCATCCTCGACCGTGGCCAGGACATCCCCCGGCACGAAGACCCCGCACTGACCGCCTTCCTGCAACGGCACATCGACGAAGTCCTGTCCAAGGACCCAACACCGCCGCCCTGCCATCACTGCGGCAGCCACCAGGTGGTGTTGCGCTACCGGGGCAGGCCGCCGAACGGCATTCCCTATTTCAATTGCCGGCACTGCGGCAAGGGCTTCAACCGGCGTACCGGTACGGCGCTGCAGAGCTTCCTGCGCTGCGACAAGCTGGAGGCGTTCCTGCCCCTGCTGTCGCAACAACGCTCGATCGCCAATGCCAGCGAACGGCTGGGGGTGTCGCACAGGATGCTGTCCCGCTGGGTCAGGGTGTTCCGCCAGTGGCTGCTGAGGCTCGACCCCAGCGGCGAGTGGGAGGCGAAGGTCAAGCTGGGCATGCGGCCCGAACTGCCTGCCCTGGAATGCCCACGCTGTGGCAACCGCGAGCACTTTTTCCGCTTGGGCTTCGTCGACGGCAGGCACCAGGGCAAGCGGATGTTTCAGTGCAAGGCTTGCCGGCGCTGCGTGAGCGAGCCGGACGAGCATTTCAGGATGCGCATCGCAAGCCGGGCAGGCGCCACGGAAAAATGAAAAAAGGCCCCGCCGGATCGCTCCGGCGGGGCCTTCTTCATGCTGCGGTCGGGATCAGACCTTGGCGCGTTCGTAGCGCTTGCGGTCGTTCTCGTTCAGCAGTTTCTTGCGCAGGCGGATGGACTTCGGCGTCACTTCCACCAGTTCGTCGTCGGCGATGAATTCCAGCGCCTGCTCCAGGGTGAAGCGGATCGGCGGAACCAGGGCGATGACTTCGTCCTTGCCGGACGCGCGCATGTTGTCGAGCTTCTTGCCCTTGGTGGGGTTGATCACCAGGTCGTTGTCGCGGCTGTTGATGCCGGCCAGCTGGCCTTCGTAGATCTCATCGCCCGGGCCGAGGAACAGCTTGCCGCGGCTCTGCAGGGTTTCCAGCGAGTAGGTCAGCGCGGTGCCGGTGGCCATGGAGACCAGTACGCCGTTCTGGCGGTTGCTGACTTCGCCGGCCTTGATCGGGCCGTAGTGGCTGAAGGTCGAGGTCAGGATGCCGGTGCCCGAGGTCAGGGTCAGGAAGTTGTTGCGGAAGCCGATCAGGCCGCGCGCCGGGATGGTGTATTCCAGGCGCACGCGGCCCTTGCCGTCGGGGATCATGTTGCTCAGATCGCCCTTGCGCAGGCCCATCTGTTCCATCACCGAGCCCTGGTGCTGCTCTTCGATGTCGATGGTGACGTTCTCGTAGGGCTCCTGCTTCTCGCCGGCCTCGTTCTCGATGATCACCACTTCCGGACGGCCCACGGCCATCTCGAAGCCTTCGCGGCGCATGGTTTCGATCAGCACGGACAGATGCAGCTCGCCACGGCCGGAAACCTTGAACTTCTCCGGGCTGTCGCCTTGCTCGACGCGCAGGGCCACGTTGTGCAGCAGTTCCTTCTCCAGGCGCTCCTTGATGTTGCGGCTGGTGACGAACTTGCCTTCCTTGCCGGCGAACGGCGAGTCGTTGACCTGGAAGGTCATGCTCACGGTCGGCTGGTCGACGGTCAGCGGCGGCAGGGCCTCGACGTTCTGCGGGTCGCACAGGGTGTCGGAGATGAACAGTTCTTCCATGCCCGAGACGCAGACGATGTCGCCGGCTTCGGCTTCCGGCACTTCGACGCGCTGCAGGCCGGAGTGGCCCATGATCTTCAGGATGCGGCCGTTGCGCTTGCTGCCGTCGTCGCTGACCGCCACCACCGGGGTGTTGGACTTGACCTTGCCGCGGGTGATGCGGCCAATGCCGATCACGCCGAGGAAGCTGTTGTAGTCCAGCTGCGAGATCTGCATCTGGAACGGGCCGTCGACGTCGACCACCGGGGCCGGGACGTGGTCGATGATCGCCTGGAACAGGGCGTCCATGTTGTCGTCCATCTTCTCGTGGTCCATGCCGGCGATGCCGTTCAGGGCGCTGGCGTAGACGATCGGGAAGTCGAGCTGCTCATCGGTGGCGCCGAGGTTGTCGAACAGGTCGAAGATCTGGTCGATGACCCAGTCCGGACGCGCGCCGGGGCGGTCGATCTTGTTGACCACGACGATCGGGCGCAGGCCGGCCTTGAAGGCCTTCTGGGTCACGAAGCGGGTCTGCGGCATGGGGCCGTCCTGGGCGTCGACCACCAGCAGCACGGAGTCGACCATGCTCATCACGCGCTCCACCTCGCCACCGAAGTCGGCGTGGCCGGGGGTGTCGACGATGTTGATGTTGTAGCCGTTCCACTTGATCGCGGTGTTCTTCGCCAGGATGGTGATGCCGCGTTCCTTTTCCTGGTCGTTGGAGTCCATCACGCGCTCGGATTCCGCTTCTTTGCGGTCGAGGGTGCCGGACAGCTTCAGCAGCTTGTCCACCAGGGTGGTCTTGCCATGGTCGACGTGGGCGATGATGGCGATGTTGCGGAGATTTTCGATCACGGTGTCTGTCTCGGTAAAAAGTAGCTTCAAGCTGCAAGCCACAAGCGGCAAGCAGGTGGAAATATCGTTCAGGTACGAACGTCCGGAGGATGCCTGCGCCAGGTTGCGTTTCGACTGATGCGGCACAGGATCATGCGGGACCGCTCTTCTCTTGCAGCTTGCCGCTTACAGCTTGCAGCTGCCCAACGGGCCTGTAGACCCGCACATTGGTGTGCCCTTCGTTGACCAGGTGATGGGCGTGCAGGCGGCTCATCACGCCCTTGTCGCAATACAGGAGGTACTGGCGGTTGGGGTCCAGTTCCTTGAACTTGCTGTTGATCGCGTAGAACGGCATGGCCAGCACTTCGATGCCTTCCAGCGCCAGGGGTTCATCTTCCTGGGCGTCGGGGTGGCGGATGTCGACCACGATCTGCCCGGGCAGCACCTCGTCGACCATCTCAACCGGCAGGTCCTTGCCCAGCTCGTCGATGACGCGGTCGACGGTCATCTGGGTGGCGCGCTCCAGGGCGCGGTCGAGCACGGCCATGTCGAACTTGGTCTCTTCGTGCTCGACGCGGTAGGGCTTGGCCTGGGTGGTCGGGTTCACCGAGATCACGCCGCAGTACTCGGGCATGTGCTTGGCGAACTCTGCGGTGCCGATCCTGGTCGCGGTGTCGATGATGTCCTGCTTGTGGCTGACGATCAGCGGGCGCAGCACCAGGGTGTCGGTCACCCGGTCGATCACCGAGAGGTTCGGCAGCGTCTGGCTGGACACCTGGGAGATCGACTCGCCGGTGACCAGCGCGTGCAGCTCCAGGCGCTCGGCCACGCGGCTGGCGGCGCGCAGCATCATGCGTTTGAGGGTCACGCCCATGTAGCTGTCGTCGACCTTGGTGAGAATCTCGCCGACCACTTCCTCGAAGGGCACGCTGACGAACAGCACGCGCTGCGAGCGGCCGAACTTCTCCCACAGGTAGTGGGCCACTTCCATCACGCCCAGTTCGTGGGCGCGGCCGCCGAGGTTGAAGAACACGAAGTGGCTGATCAGGCCGCGGCGCATCATCTGGTAGGCCGCCACGGTGGAGTCGAAGCCGCCGGACATCAGCACCAGCACCTGCTCCAGGGCGCCCAGCGGGTAACCGCCCAGGCCCTCGTGCTGGGCGTGGATGACGTACAGGCGGTCGTGGCGGATTTCCACGCGTACCTGCACTTCCGGGTTCTTCAGAGATACCCCGGCCGCGCCGCAGTGCTGGCGCAGGCCGCCGCCGACGTAGCGTTCCACGTCCATGGAGGTGAAGGCGTGCTTGCCAGCGCGCTTGCAGCGCATGGAGAAGACCTTGCCCGGCAACAGGTGGCCGAAGTGCTGCTTGCACTTCTCGAGGATGTCGTCGAAGTCGCCCAGCGGGTATTCGTGCACTTCCAGGAAGTGGCCGATGCCCGGCACGCAGGTCAGGCGCTCGATTATCTCGCGCAGGGCCTTGGCGTCGGTCACCCGGGTTTCCACTTCAAGATTGTCCCACTCGCCCTCGACCAGCAGCGCCGGGTCCAGGTCGCGCAGCACGGTGCGGATGTTCTTCGCGAGCTGGCGGATGAAGCGCTTGCGCACCGGCCGGCTCTTGATGGTGATTTCCTGGAAGACCTTGACGATGAGTTTCATGCGAGAAAAGGCACGAGCCCGAAGGGACGAAAAAAAGGGGCGGAATTGTACCTGAAATTGCTCAAGACTTGAGCAGTCGAGCGCAGATTCTTTTTGGTGCACCAAAATGGACGCATGCACCATCGTGTAGCACCAAATCGGTGCAACAATTCCGTCATTCGCGCCAGCTACCGTGCGCAAAGCCCTGTAGCGCGGGGCCCTGTCCAAAATCGGGCACTGGCACGCTACTTGCTCTCTTGTGAGGCAGGTTGCCCTGGCGGAGTATTCCGGCCGGCATCACCCGATACTGGGGCACAGAAAGCTCCCAGCTCTAATCCCTCCTGGAGGACAGCATGTCGTACAAGTCGCACCAACTGATCAAAGACCATGACGTGAAGTGGGTAGACCTGCGCTTCACCGATACCAAAGGCAAGCAGCAGCACGTCACCATGCCGGCCCGCGACGCGCTGGACGATGACTTCTTCGAAGCCGGCAAGATGTTCGACGGCTCCTCCATCGCCGGCTGGAAAGGCATCGAAGCCTCCGACATGATCCTGCTGCCGGACGACAGCACCGCCGTGCTGGACCCGTTCACCGAAGAGCCGACCCTGATCCTGGTGTGCGACATCATCGAGCCGAGCACCATGCAAGGCTACGAGCGCGACCCGCGCAACATCGCCAAGCGTGCCGAGGAATACCTGAAGTCCACCGGCATCGGCGACACCGTCTTCGTCGGCCCGGAGCCGGAGTTCTTCATCTTCGACGAAGTGAAGTTCAAGTCCGACATCTCCGGCTCGATGTTCAAGATCTTCTCCGAGCAGGCTTCCTGGAACACCGACGCCGACATCGAGTCGGGCAACAAGGGCCACCGTCCGGGCGTGAAGGGCGGCTACTTCCCGGTACCGCCGGTCGACCACGACCACGAAATCCGTACCGCCATGTGCAACGCCCTGGAAGAAATGGGCCTGGTGGTCGAAGTTCACCACCACGAAGTCGCCACCGCCGGCCAGAACGAAATCGGTGTGAAGTTCAACACCCTGGTAGCCAAGGCCGACGAAGTCCAGACCCTGAAGTACTGCGTGCACAACGTCGCCGACGCCTACGGCAAGACCGTGACCTTCATGCCGAAGCCACTGTACGGCGACAACGGCTCGGGCATGCACGTGCACATGTCCATCTCCAAGGATGGCAAGAACACCTTCGCTGGCGAAGGCTATGCCGGCCTGTCCGACACCGCCCTGTACTTCATCGGCGGCATCATCAAGCACGGCAAGGCCCTGAACGGCTTCACCAACCCGTCGACCAACTCCTACAAGCGCCTGGTCCCGGGCTTCGAAGCCCCGGTCATGCTGGCCTACTCGGCCCGCAACCGTTCCGCCTCGATCCGTATCCCCTACGTCACCAGCCCGAAAGCCCGCCGCATCGAAGCGCGCTTCCCGGACCCGGCGGCCAACCCCTACCTGTGCTTCGCCGCGCTGCTGATGGCCGGCCTGGACGGCATCCAGAACAAGATCCACCCCGGCGATGCCGCCGACAAGAACCTGTACGACCTGCCGCCGGAAGAGGCGAAGGAAATCCCGCAGGTTTGCGGCAGCCTGAAAGAGGCGCTGGAAGAACTCGACAAGGGCCGCGCGTTCCTGACCAAGGGCGGCGTGTTCACCGACGAGTTCATCGATGCCTACATCGAGCTGAAGTCCGAGGAAGAAATCAAGGTGCGCACCTTCGTGCACCCGCTGGAATACGACCTGTACTACAGCGTCTGATCCACGAATACCTATAAGTAGCGGCAACATTAAGGCCTCCTTCGGGAGGCCTTTTTTATTGTTGGCGTTCCGGACTGTCGCTTTTCGTAGGAGCGAGGGGGACGCCTAGTTCTTGCTCGCGAAGGAGTTCTGTCGGCGGGGACTGTGCGCACCCTGCCCGCGATTCGCGCGCAGGGTGCGCTCCTACAGGGACACGACGCGGCTGGGGCAGCGCAGGAGCGGATCTCATCCGCGAAACGCGCCGATACGTCCGGCTATCGCGGACAAGGTCCGCTCCTACGCCCTCCGGCAAGCACAAGACCCGTAGGATGGCGTTGAGCGAAGCGATACCCATCACCATGGCAGCATGGGTATCGCAAGCTCAACCCATCCTACGAAGAGTGCCTCGGCGCAAGGCAGTCGCTCCTACAAAGCGAGCATCTCCCCTCCAATTCGGCTCAGCCCCCCGCATCTGTATGATGTGCCGAGTTTCGCCCTGCTCCGGAGTACCCGTTCGTGACCGATCTTCTTCGCCGCTTCTTGCTGCTGTGCTGCTTCAGCCTGGGCCTGCTCCTCGCCGGGCCGGCGTCCGCCGCGCTGCCCAGCATCCCCGGCGTGACCGGTGGCGATGCCAAGGTCAGCGAGGCGCAGTTGCAGCAATCGCTGGACCAGGTGATCAAGACCCTGGAGAACGACCAGCAGCGCAGCGACCTGCTGAAGAAGCTCAAGCAGCTGCGCGACGCCACCAAGAAGGGCGCGGAGGACCAGAGCGGCGTGCTCGGCCTGCTCGGCGACACCCTGGGCAGCCTGGAGAAGCGCTTCGAAGGCGCCAACAGCCCGACGCTGCGCTGGAGCGGCCTGTTCCAGCAGGCCGGCGTGGAGCTGCGGGAGCGCACGCCGTCCTGGCAGGAATGGCCGGGGATGATCCTCGACTTCTCCCTGGTGCTCCTCCTCTGGGCCTGCCTGGCCCTGGGCCTGCGCTGGCTGGCGCGGCGCATGCGCGAGCGCTTCGGCCTGGCCGACGAACTGCCCCAGCACCCCAAGACCCGCGACCTGCTGCTGTTCGCCCTGCGCAAGCTGGGGCCCTGGCTGGTGGCCTTCCTGATCACCGTGTACCTCTCCGTGGTGCTGCCCAGCTCCCTGGGCAAGCTGCTGGCCATGGTGATCGCCTACGTGCTGGTGTGCGGCACGCTGTTCTCCGCGCTCTGCGTGATCTCCCTGTCGCTGCTCGGCGGCCCGCACCGCACGCGCGCCCTGGACATCCTGCGGCGCCGCGCCTTCCGCCCGCTGTGGCTGATCGGCAGCCTGGCCGCCCTGGGCGAGGTGATGCACGACCCGCGGGTGACCGACAGCCTCGGGCAGAACACCGCGCTGACCGTGGGCTCGCTGGCGAACATCTGCGCCGCGCTGTTCACCGCCCTGTTCGTCCTGCAGTTCCGCCGGCCCATCGCCCACCTGATCCGCAACCAGCCGCTGGAGCGCCGCCTCAAGCGCCGCAGCCTGCACGAGCTGGTGGAGCTGGTCGGCTCGCTGTGGTACGTGCCGGTCCTGCTGCTGGTGGGCATCTCGCTGTTCGCTACCGTGGTCACCGCCGGCGACAGCAGCTACGCCCTGCGCCGGGCCCTGCTGTGCGCGCTGATCGCGGTGGTGGCGATGACCGTCAACGGCCTGATCCGCCGCGCCCACCTGCGCTCGGCGCAACGCAGCAGCCGGCGCAGCGCGCCCTACATCGAGCAGTTGCAGAACTTCGGCTACACCCTGCTGCACCTGGCCACCCTGCTGGTGTTCCTGGAAGTGGGCCTGCGCGTCTGGGGCATGTCGCTGATCGGCTTCGCCGAGGGCGACGGCTCGCAGATCAGCCTCAAGCTGATCAGCTTCGGCAGCACCCTGCTGGTGGCCTGGCTGATCTGGATTCTCACCGACACCGCGGTGCAGCACAGCCTCGGCCTGGGCGGGAAGAACCGCGCCAACACCCGCGCGCTGACCATGCTGCCGCTGATCCGCAACGTGCTGTTCATCACCATCGCGGTGATCGCGCTGATAGTCGCGCTGGCCAACATGGGCATGAACGTCACGCCGCTGCTGGCCGGCGCCGGCGTCATCGGCCTGGCCATCGGCTTCGGCGCGCAGTCGCTGGTGGCCGACCTGATCACCGGGCTGTTCATCATCATCGAGGACTCGCTGTCGATCGACGACTACGTCGACGTCGGCGGCCACCTCGGCACGGTCGAGGGCCTGACCATCCGCACCGTGCGCCTGCGCGACCTGGACGGGGTGGTGCACACCATCCCGTTCAGCGAGATCAAGAGCATCAAGAACTACTCGCGGCAGTTCGGCTACGCCATGTTCCGCTGGCCGGTGCCGGCGAGCATGCCGATCGACGACGCCCTGGCGCTGGTGAAAGACGTGGCCGGCGAGCTGCGCAACGACCGCACCATCAACCGGGCGATCTGGTCGCCGCTGGAAATGCAGGGCGTCGAGAGCTTCGACAACGGCCAGGCGATCCTGCGCTTCCGCTTCAAGACCGCGCCGATCCGCCAGTGGGAAGTGCAGCGCGCCTTCAACCTGCGCCTGCGCCAGAAGCTGGACAAGGCCGGGCTGGAACTGGCCATGCCGCGCCTGAACGTGCAGCTCTCACGCATGCGCAAGCCGCGCGAGGAAGGCCCGCAGGACCACGCCGAGCCCGCCGACGGCGGCATCTGAGGCCGCCGGCGCGGTTCAGACCGGCTCGCGCGGGGCCTCGGCGCCGGCCCGGGCATTGACCTGGGCGCCCTTCTCGGCCGTCACCTGGCCATAGACCTTGCAGCCCTCGTTGATCCGCACCCGCTCGGCGTTGATGCTGGTCGGCGAGCCCTGCGCGCCGACCACGCAATCGCGCCCCAGGCTGACGCTGCGCCCGGCGCTCAGCGGCCCGGCGACGCGCGAGCGGCGGCCGACGCGCACCGAACCCCGGGCCAGGATGGCGCCGGCCACTTCCGCGCCTTCGTCCATCCACACGCCACCCTCGACCCGCACCGAGCCGAGCACGCGGGAATAGCGGCCGAGATACAGGTCGCCGCGCACCAGCAGGTCGCCTTCCTGGCAGCCGCCGGCGGCCACGCGGTACTCGCCCTCCTCGACCTGGCGCCGGCCGCTGCCGGCAGCGACGATTCCGGTCGGCGTGCGCGAACAGTCGCCGAAGCGGATCTCGCCCGCGCAGATGCGCCAGAACTGCAGCGGCGGGCGGATGCGCACCAGCCCCTCCACCACCAGCGGCCCGTGCAGGCAGCGATCGGCCGGGTGCAGGCCCAGCGGCAGGTAGAGCAGGTTGTTCGGCGCCGTGCTGGCCTGCGGTTTCGGCAACGACGGCGGCTCGGGCAGTTCGCAGGCGTGCCAGGTGGCCGCGGCGGCGCCGGCCGGCACGCTGGCGGTGCTGACGACGGGCAGCGGCAACAGGCGCGGCAAGGCCACCAGCAACAGGGCGATGAACAGCGGCAGCAGGAGGGTCATGCTCGGCGCCTCCCGCTGAAGGGGCCGGCCCGCAGGCGGCGGGACGAAGGGATGGACATGGCGTTCACTCCGGGCGCCCCGGCGAAGGGGCGCGCGTACGATTCAGTGCGCCTATCTCAAGCCATGCCCCGGGAAGTACCCTTGACATTTGTCAGAAAACGCAGAGATCAACAACGAAACCACGCTAGATATCAAATAAGTTCGACAAAAGCAGCAGCACTCCGTCGGCTGCGCACTGTTAACTCCCGCGCAAACCCGGCGGCGTGATGGCGTTTCACTTGCCACCCGTCGGCGCCGATGCAAGGCTTAGCCCATTGTCTTCCGGGAGATCACGCATGCGCGTGCCAGTCCTCTGCCTGCTGCTCGCCCTGGCCGTGCCGGCCAGCGCGCAGATCTACAAGTACACCGACGCCAACGGCAAGACGGTATTCACCAACCAGCCGCCCAGCGGCGTGGACGCCAAGCCGGTGGAACTGCCGCCGACCAATACCGTGGGCGCCCAGCAGCCCGGCGCGCCCATGGGCAGCGGCGATGGCGAGCAGCGCCAGGCCCGCTACGCCATCCTGGCCATCACCGGGCTGCCCGACGAGGAGGCCCTGCGCGCCAACAACGGCAACTTCGACGTCGAGGTGGCCATCCAGCCGCAACTGGCCATGGGCGACCGCCTGCAACTGCGTCTGGACGGCCAGCCCTACGGCGCGCCCAGCAGCTCCACGCGCTTCAGCCTGAACAACCTCGAACGCGGCGACCACAGCCTCTCGGTGGACGTGGTGCAGGGCGACCGTGTGCTGCAGTCCAGCGCGCCGGTGAACTTCACCCTGCAGCGCATCAGCACCAACAGCCCCGCGCGCGTCCGGCCCATGCCGAGGAGCGGCAACTGATGAAACGCGCCCTGCTGCTCGGCCTGCTCCTGCTGGCGGCGTTCCAGGCCAGCGCCGAGGTCTATACCTACATCGACAAGGACGGCAACCGCGTCTTCACCGACCAGCCCAGGCGCAGCAACGCCCAGCGCCTGAACCTGGCGCCGCCCAACGGCATGCCGAACATGCCCCCGCCGCTGTACGCGCCCGCCGCTTCGGCCCTGCCGCCGCAACCGCCGCAATACCAGGTGCTGCGCATCCTGGTGCCCGAGCCCGACGCCACCGTCCGCGCCAACAACGGCGAGCTGATCGTCACCGTCTCCAGCGACCCCAACCTGCTGCCCGGGCACAACTTCCGGCTGTTCCTCGATGGCGTTCCGGTGGGCGAGCCCAGCCGCAGCCCGGTGTTCCCCCTGCACAACCTCGATCGCGGCACCCACCAGCTGTCGGTGGAAATCCTCGACCAGCGCGGCCAGACACTGGAACAGACGCCCAACCAGCCGTTCCACATGAAGCGCGTGTCGGTCGCCGAAAGCGACGCCGGTGAGCGGCCCGCCCTGGCATCGCGCCCCTGAACCCAGCGAATTTTCGCGCGCCCTCTTAAGAAGCCTTCCCTGAAGATGCGCACCACTTTGGTGCGCGCGCCTGCACCACTTTCTATACTCTCCCCATTTCAGGTCACGCTGACGGCCCGTTTTCCTTGAGGAAATGCCACGAGTCGGCGCAGATCGCGGCCTGGCGCGTCTTTTCGGGGCTTGGTTTGCTTTTTGCATTTTCCTGCCCAACCTTGGAACGCCTGTCCGCCATGCCTACAGAAACCCAGCTCAGACTGTTGCTCGACAACCTCACCACGGCGGTGATCCTGCTCAACGCCGAACTGCGCCTGGAGTACATGAACCCGGCCGCCGAGATGCTCCTGGCGGTCAGCGGCCAACGTAGCCACGGGCAGTTCATCAGCGAGCTGTTCACCGAATCCCAGGAGGCCCTGCAGTCGCTGCGCCAGGCGGTGGAGGAAGCGCACCCGTTCACCAAGCGCGAAGCCACGCTGACCTCGCTCACCGGCCAGAGCATCACCGTCGACTACGCGGTGACGCCCATCCTCAACCGCCGCGAGACCCTGCTGCTGCTGGAAGTCCACCCGCGCGACCGGCTGATGCGCATCACCAAGGAAGAGGCCCAGCTGTCCAAGCAGGAGACCACCAAGCTGCTGGTGCGCGGCCTGGCCCACGAGATCAAGAACCCCCTGGGCGGCATCCGCGGCGCGGCCCAGCTGCTGTCCCGCGAGTTGCCGGACGAGTCGCTCAAGGACTACACCAACGTCATCATCGAGGAGGCCGACCGCCTGCGGAACCTGGTGGACCGCATGCTCGGCTCGAACAAGCTGCCGCAACTGCGGGTGACCAACATCCACGAAGTGCTGGAACACGTCTGCAGCCTGGTGGGCGCCGAGACCCAGGGCAGCATCCCGCTGATCCGCGACTACGACCCGAGCATTCCCGACCTGCTGCTCGACCGCGAGCAGATGATCCAGGCGGTGCTCAACATCGTGCGCAACGCCATGCAGGCCATCGCCGCGCACAACGAACTGCGCCTGGGCCGCATCACCCTGCGCACCCGCACCCTGCGCCAGTTCACCATCGGCCACACGCGCCACCGCCTGGTGTGCAAGGTGGAGATCATCGACAACGGCCCGGGCATCCCGGCCGAGCTGCAGGACACCATCTTCTACCCCATGGTCAGCGGCCGCCCGGACGGCACCGGGCTGGGCCTGGCCATCACCCAGAACATCATCAGCCAGCACCAGGGGCTGGTCGAATGCGAGAGCCACCCCGGCCACACCGTATTCAGTCTGTTCCTGCCCCTGGAACAAGGAGTGCACCACCCATGAGCCGTTCAGAGACCGTCTGGATCGTCGACGACGACCGCTCCATCCGCTGGGTACTGGAAAAAGCCCTGCAACAGGAAGGCATGACCACCGTCAGCTTCGAGAACGCCGATAGCGTCATCCACCGCCTCGGCCGGCAGCAGCCGGACGTGATCATCTCGGACATCCGCATGCCCGGCTCCAGCGGCCTCGACCTGCTGGCGCAGATCCGCGAGCTGCACCCGCGCCTGCCGGTGATCATCATGACAGCCCATTCGGACCTGGACAGCGCAGTGGCCTCCTACCAGGGCGGCGCCTTCGAATACCTGCCCAAGCCGTTCGACGTCGACGAGGCCGTGTCCCTGGTCAAGCGCGCCAACCAGCACGCCCAGGAGCAGCAGGGCCTGGAGGCGCCGGCCAACCAGGCGCGCACCCCGGAGATCATCGGCGAAGCGCCGGCGATGCAGGAGGTGTTCCGCGCCATCGGCCGCCTCAGCCACTCCAACATCACCGTGCTGATCAACGGCGAGTCGGGCACCGGCAAGGAACTGGTCGCCCACGCCCTGCACCGCCACAGCCCGCGCGCGGCCGAGCCGTTCATCGCGCTGAACATGGCGGCGATCCCCAAGGACCTGATGGAGTCCGAACTGTTCGGCCACGAGAAGGGCGCCTTCACCGGCGCCGCCGCGCAGCGCCGCGGGCGCTTCGAGCAGGCCGACGGCGGCACCCTGTTCCTCGACGAGATCGGCGACATGCCGGCCGACACCCAGACGCGCCTGCTGCGCGTGCTGGCCGACGGCGAGTTCTACCGCGTCGGCGGCCACACCCCGGTGAAGGTCGACGTGCGCATCATCGCCGCGACGCACCAGAACCTGGAAAACCTGGTGCGCGAGGGCAAGTTCCGCGAGGACCTGTTCCACCGCCTGAACGTCATCCGCATCCACATCCCGCGCCTGGCCGACCGCCGCGAGGACATCCCGGCGCTGGCCCGGCACTTCCTCGCCCGCGCCGCGCAAGAGCTGGCGGTGGAGCCCAAGCTGCTCAAGCCCGAGACCGAGGACTACCTGAAGAACCTCGGTTGGCCGGGCAACGTGCGCCAGTTGGAGAACACCTGCCGCTGGATCACCGTGATGGCCTCCGGCCGCGAAGTGCACATCGACGACCTGCCGCCGGAGCTGCTGACCCAGCCCCAGGACAGCCTGCCGGCGGCCAACTGGGAACAGGCCCTGCGCCACTGGGCCGACCAGGCCCTGGGCCGCGGCCAGTCGAGCCTGCTGGACAGCGCCGTGCCGGCCTTCGAGCGGATCATGATCGAGACCGCCCTGAAGCACACCGCCGGCCGCCGCCGCGACGCCGCCGTGCTGCTGGGCTGGGGAAGGAACACCTTGACGCGCAAGATCAAGGAACTGGGCATGAAAGTGGACGGCCCGGACGACGAAGGCGACGACTGAAGCGCCGTTGGAGCGATCGAAGGGGCCTGCGGGCCCCTTTTTCGTGGGGGAGTGTTCTTGCACCTTGTAGGAGCGAGCTTGCTCGCGAAGGGAGTTTCCAGGCGGCCTTGGTATTTCGGTTTGACTCCGCTCCCTCTCCCCAACCCTCTCCCTGAAGGGAGAGGGGGCTTGTCCGTGCCGGCTGAAAGCAAGGTTTCAGCCGGACACCACAATATCCAGCTGACTCCAGAGTATCCAAGCACACCGAACGGTCCCCTCTCCCTTCAGGGAGAGGGCTAGGGAGAGGGCGTTCTTCAGGACACGCACCGTCTCGATCGGCAGAACACCCTTCACGAAAATACCCCCAGAACCTGTGGATAACCCTGTGCACAGCCCGGGGATCGATCCCCCCGCAGCCCAGGCCCCGCGCCCCCTACAGCCCCGGCTGAATTCTGTGCAGGATTTCCCGCGTTGCCCACAACCGCTGTGCGCCCACCTGTGGACAACCTTGGGATGAATGGCTGCGGCGCAGGCCCCACGGGCCCTGCACCAGATCGATCAATCGCTGCTCAATCCATGGCGAAGCCGAGCTGGCGCCAGGCTTCATAGACAGTCACTGCGACCGTGTTGGACAGGTTCAGGCTGCGGCTATCCGGGCGCATCGGCAGGCGCAGGCGCTGCTCCGGCGGTAGCGCGTTGCGCACTTCTTCCGGCAGGCCGCGGCTTTCCGGGCCGAACAGGAAGGCGTCGCCACGCTGGTAGGCCACTTCGTGGAAAGCGTGGGAGCCCTTGGTGGTGAAGGCGAACAGCCGCGGGCGGCCGAGCTTATCCAGGCATTCCTCCAGGCTCGCATAGCGCTGCACCGGGGCGTATTCGTGATAATCCAGCCCGGCCCGGCGCAGGCGCTTGTCGTCCAGTTCGAAGCCCAGCGGCTCGATCAGGTGCAGGCTGCAGCCGGAATTGGCGCAGAGCCTGATAATGTTGCCGGTATTGGGTGGAATTTCCGGTTGGAAGAGGATGACGTGGAACATGCAGCGCTCCGGGCCTGAGGACGGCCGGCATTCTACTCCCGCGGCGGCGGATGTGCGGCCCCGGCCGTGGCTGCGGGTGTTTTCGGCGCTGGCCATCGGCGGGCTGATGATCGGCCTGATGCTCGGCCGCCTCACCGGGCCCACGCCGGGCGAGCCGCATCTGCTCGCCGTCCAGGCGCAGGACGGCGTCCTGCTGCTGCGCTTCGACCAGAGTGCCAGGGTCGAGGCCGGGCAGATCGAGGGCGCCCTGGCGCTGCGCGTGCAGGCGGCGGGCACGGCTGCGGAAGGCCAGATGCGCCTGGATGGCCAGCCGCTGCGCTGGCGCGTGGAGAACCGCGACGGGCAATTGTGGATAACCCTGCTCTCCACCCGCCACCTGGGCGGTAGCTGGGACAGCGAGGAGAAGGACGGGGACTGGGTGCTGCGGGTCCATCCGCAATTGCGCTGAGGGGGCCGGCGGCCAGCCTCGGGAAGAAAGAAGGGGATTCCCCGGCCTGCCTGAACCGAGGGCCCCGAAAGGGGCGGAGGCCGCATCGCGAACCTCCGGTGTAAAAAGGGGGTTTCCCCGGCCTGCCTGTACCAGGACCCCCGAACCGTTCACGCCTTCCACCGCATCGGGCCGCGGCGGCGCGCCTTGTGTAAAAGTGGGGTTTCCCCAGCCTGCCTGTACCGAGGCCCCCGAAATCGTTATTGGGACTATTGCAGGGGCTGTGCCAGTTTTGCCGACGATCTGGATTTCCCGCGCTGCACAGCCACGCAGGCCAGTATTCATGGAGCCTGCAGCAAATCTGCAAGTGAATTCCCTGGCACAAAAGGTATGGCCGAAATGCCCGCACGGGCTGGCCGAGAAGGCGCCTTGCTAGTGCACGCGCACCAAAGTTGAACGCGCCGGCCCCGATCTCCCCGTAGGATGGGTTGAGCGAAGCGATACCCATCGCCATGACCGCATGGGTTTCGCCAAGGCTCAACCCATCCTACGAAGAGCGCTTCGCTATCGGATGGGCAAAAGAAAAGGCGCCCTCGGGCGCCTTTCTTCGCTACGACGGACCTTACTGGACCGAAGGAATCTCGCCGGAAGCCTGCAGGCGGGCGATTTCCTGGGCGTACAGGGCGTCGAAGTTCACCGGCGAGAGCATCAGCGCCGGGAACGAGCCGCGCACCACCAGGCTGTCCAGGGCTTCGCGGGCGTAGGGGAAGAGGATGTTCGGGCAGAAGGCGCCCAGGGTGTGGCTCATGCTGGAGGCGTCCAGGCCCTTGATCAGGAAGATGCCGGCCTGCTGCACTTCGACGATGAAGGCCACGTCGTCCTTGTTCTTCACGGTCACCGAAACGGTCAGCACCACTTCGTAGAAGTCGCCGTCGAGCTGCTTCTGGCGGGTGTTCAGGTCCATGCTGATCGCCGGCTGCCATTCCTGGCGGAAGATTTCCGGAGCCTTCGGCGCTTCGAAGGACAGGTCGCGGATGTAGATGCGCTGCAGGGAGAACTGCGGGCCGTTTTCTTGCTCGTTGGCGCCGTTGCTAGCTTGCTCAGTCATTTCAGGACCTTCTTATGGCTCGTTTGCAGTAATAAGGGGATCACGCCGACAGCAGCGCATCCAGCTTGCCCGCGCGCTCCAGCGCGTACAGATCGTCGCAGCCGCCGACGTGGGTGCTGCCGATCCAGATTTGCGGTACCGAGGTACGGCCGGCCTTGCGGCTCATTTCGGCGCGCAGGTCGGGCTTGCCGTCCACGCCGATCTCCTCGTAGGCCACGCCCTTCTTGTCCAGCAGCGCCTTGGCGCGGATACAGTAGGGGCACCAGGCCGTGGTGTATATCAGAACCGCCTGCATCTCACTTCACCAGGGGCAGGTTGTCGCCGCGCCAGCTGCCGATGCCACCGCCCAGCTTGGCCACGTTGTAGCCGGCCTTCTTCAGCACGCCGCACCAGGTGCCCGCGTGCTGGCCCATGGCGTCGACCACGATGATGGTCTTGGCCTTGTGCTTGTCCAACTCGCTCATGCGGCTGTTCAGCTTGTCCGCCGGGATGTTCAGCGAGCCGGAGATGTGGCCGCCGGAGAACTCCTTGCTCGGGCGGATGTCCAGTACGACACCCTGCTCGGCATTGACCAGCGCGGTCAGCTCGCGGGTCGACAGCGCGCGGCCGGCCTTGTTCAGCTCGTGCAGTGCGAGCAGGACCAGGAGCACCACCAGGGCGCCGACCAGCAGGTAGTGATGGGTGGCGAATTCGATCAGACGGGGAAGGAACGACGACATGGCGCAAGGCATCCACAGGTAAAAATGCCGGCCAGTATACACGCGCCCTCCTGACGGCTGAACCCTGCCAATCATGGCGCCCGTCGCACCCAGACGGTAAAATGCCGATCCTTTTCTGACCCCCGTTTTGGAAAGAGCCGCACCTATGACAGCATCGCCCAAACCCCTGGTCCTGATCATCCTGGACGGCTTCGGCCATAGCGACAGCCCCGAGTACAACGCCATCTTCGCCGCGAAGAAGCCGAATCTCGACCGCCTGCTGGCCACCCAGCCGCACGGCCTGATCTCCGGCTCGGGCATGGACGTGGGCCTGCCGGACGGGCAGATGGGCAACTCCGAGGTCGGCCACATGAACCTCGGCGCCGGGCGCGTCGTCTACCAGGACTTCACCCGCGTGACCAAGGCCATCCGCGACGGCGAGTTCTTCGACAACCCGGTGCTGACCGGCGCGGTGGACAAGGCGGTGGGCGCCGGCAAGGCCGTGCACATCCTCGGCCTGCTGTCCGATGGCGGCGTGCACAGCCACCAGGACCACCTGGTCGCCATGGCCGAACTGGCCGCCCGGCGTGGCGCGCAGAAAATCTACCTGCACGCCTTCCTCGACGGCCGCGACACCCCGCCCAAGAGCGCCGAGCCGTCGCTGAAGCTGGTCGACGAGGCCTTCGCCCGCATCGGCAAGGGCCGCACCGCCAGCATCATCGGCCGCTACTTCGCCATGGACCGCGACAACCGCTGGGACCGCGTCGAAGCCGCCTACAACCTGATCACCGAAGGCGCCGCCGAATTCACCGCCGACGACGCCGTGGCCGCGCTGCACGCCGCCTACGAGCGCGGCGAGAGCGACGAGTTCGTCAAGGCCACGCGCATCGGCGAACAGGTGCGCGTGGAGGATGGCGACGCCGTGGTGTTCATGAACTTCCGCGCCGACCGCGCCCGCGAACTGTCGCGCGCCTTCGTCGAGCCGGGCTTCAAGGAATTCCCGCGCCAGCGCGAGCTGCACCTGGCCGAGTACGTGATGCTCACCCAGTACTCGGCGAACATCCCGGCGCCCAGCGCGTTCAAGCCCGAGTCGCTGGACAACGTCCTCGGCGAATACCTGGCGAAGAACGGCAAGACCCAGCTGCGCATCGCCGAGACCGAGAAGTACGCCCACGTCACCTTCTTCTTCTCCGGCGGCCGCGAAGAGCCGTTCGAGGGCGAAGAACGCATCCTCATCCCCTCGCCGAAGGTCGCCACCTACGATCTGCAGCCGGAAATGAGCGCGCCGGAAGTCACCGACAGGATCGTCGACGCCATCGAAAACCAGCGCTACGACGTCATCGTGGTCAACTACGCCAACGGCGACATGGTCGGCCACACCGGCGTGTTCGAGGCCGCGGTCAAGGCCGTGGAATGCCTGGACGCCTGCGTCGGGCGCATCGCCGCGGCGCTGGACAAGGTCGGCGGCGAAGCCCTGATCACCGCCGACCACGGCAACGTCGAGCAGATGGAAGACGAGAGCACCGGCCAGGCGCACACCGCGCACACCTGCGAGCCGGTGCCCTTCATCTACGTCGGCAAGCGCAAGCTGAGCATCCGCGAAGGCGGCGTGCTGGCCGACGTGGCGCCGACCATGCTGACGCTGATGGGCCTGCCGGTGCCGGCCGAGATGACCGGCAAATCCATCGTCACCCTGGAGTGACCCTCGCGAGCTGCAGGCGGCGTGATGCTTTTCACTCGCCGCTTGCGGCTTGTAACGATTTTTTTATGCATACTAGGCCGATTCCGCCTCCAGGTGCCCGCCACCCCATGCATCGCGCCCTATCCTCCCTGCTGCTGATCTGCCTGCTGAGCCCGCTGGCGGTCGTCGCCGACGAACGCGCCGACACCCAGAAGCAGATCGAGCGGACGCAGAAAGACATCGCCGAGCTGAAGAAGACCCTCAGCGGCATCCAGGAAGAGAAATCCGGGGTGCAGAAGCAGCTCAAGTCCACCGAAACCCAGATGGGCGACCTGGAGAAGCAGGTCAAGGCGCTGCAGGAGGAGCTGGAGAAGAGCGAAAAGGAGCTCCAGCGCCTGGACGAGGAGAAAAAAAAACTCCAGGGCGCGCGCCTTGAACAGCAGCGGCTGATCGGCATCCAGGCCCGCGCCGCGTACCAGAGCGGCCGCGAGGAATACCTCAAGCTGCTGCTGAACCAGGAACATCCCGAGAAGTTCAGCCGCACCCTCACCTACTACGAGTACATCAACCGCGCGCGCCTGGAACAGCTCAACGCCTTCAACGAGACCCTGCGCCAGCTGGAGAACGTCGAGCGCGACATCACCACGCAGAAGAGCCAGCAACTGGCCCAGCAGCAGGACCTCGAGGCCCGCCGCCAGGAACTGGCCGAAGTGCGCAAGCAGCGCCAGGAAGCCCTGGCCAAGCTCAACAGCGACTACAGCGACAGCAACCGCAAGCTGCAGGACCGCCAGCAGGCCCAGGCCGAGCTGAACAAGGTGCTCAAGACCATCGAGGAAACCCTCGCCCGCCAGGCCCGCGAAGCCGAGGAAGCGCGCCAGCGCGCCCTGGCCGCCGAACGCGAGCGCGCCCGCCGCGAACGCGAGATGGCCAGCGGCGGCGGCAGCGTGAAGCCCAAGCCCCGCGCGGACTACAGCGGCCCGCTGGTATCCAGCGGCGCCGGCTTCGGCGGCGCCTTCGACGCCACCCGCGGCAAGCTGCCCTGGCCGGTCAACGGGCGCATCCTGGCACGCTTCGGCAGCCCGCGCGGCGACGACCCGCGCGCCACCTGGGACGGCGTGCTGATCGGCGCCAGCGCAGGCGCCACGGTACGCGCCGTGCATGGCGGCAGGGTAGTGTTCGCCGACTGGCTGCGCGGCGCCGGGCTACTGGTTATCCTCGACCACGGTGGTGGATACCTGAGCCTTTATGGTCATAATCAGAGTCTGCTGAAAGGCGCCGGGGACACGGTCAAGGCCGGGGATCCCATCGCTACCGTCGGCACCAGCGGCGGGCAGGAGACTCCGGCGGTGTATTTCGCCATTCGTCATCAGGGCCGCCCGACGGACCCCACTACCTGGTGTCGCACGCAAGGATAAGCGGCGGACACGCCTTAGGAGCCAAACATGTCGCATCGCTTCCGTCTCATCACCCTGGCCCTGCTGCTCGGTATCGGGGCGGCCCAGGCCGCCGAGACACCGCCCGCCGCGCCAGCCGCGGCCAGCGGCAAGGAGGCGCCGCTGCCGCTGGACGAACTGCGGACCTTCGCCGAGGTCCTGGACCGGGTGAAGGCCGCCTACGTCGAGCCGGTGGACGACAAGACCCTGCTGGAGAACGCCATCAAGGGCATGCTCAGCAACCTCGACCCGCATTCGGCCTACCTGGACCCGGAAGAATTCGCCGAGCTGCAGGAAAGCACCAGCGGCGAGTTCGGCGGCCTGGGCATCGAGGTGGGCACCGAGGACGGCTTCATCAAGGTGGTCTC
Organism: Pseudomonas sp. PI1; assembly: GCF_000812405.1. Classification (NCBI taxonomy): domain Bacteria; kingdom Pseudomonadati; phylum Pseudomonadota; class Gammaproteobacteria; order Pseudomonadales; family Pseudomonadaceae; genus Pseudomonas; species Pseudomonas sp. PI1. The sequence goes on along the minus strand of NZ_JWMC01000078.1, from coordinate 163,282 downwards.
GCCGATCGACGACACCCCGGCGGCCGCGGCCGGCATCCAGCCCGGCGACCTGATCGTGCAGATCGACGGCAAGCCGACCAAGGGCCAGTCGATGAACGAGGCGGTGGACAGCATGCGCGGCAAGCCCGGCTCGTCCATCACCCTGACCATAGTGCGCGGCGGCGGCCGGCCGTTCGACGTCAGCCTCAAGCGCGCCATCATCAAGGTCAAGAGCGTCAAGACCCAGCTGCTGGAGCCGAACTACGGCTACCTGCGCATCACCCAGTTCCAGGTCAACACCGGCGACGAGGTGGTCAAGGCCCTGGCGCAGCTGAAGAAGGACAACAAGGGCAAGCTCAAGGGCCTGGTCCTGGACCTGCGCAACAACCCCGGCGGCGTGCTGCAGTCCGCGGTGGAAGTGGCCGACGCCTTCCTCACCAAGGGCCTGATCGTCTACACCAAGGGCCGCATCCCCAACTCCGAACTGCGCTTCTCCGCCGACCCGGCCGACCCCAGCGAGGGCGTGCAGCTGGTGGTGCTGATCAACGGCGGCACCGCCTCGGCGGCGGAAATCGTCTCCGGCGCCCTGCAGGACCAGAAACGCGCCATCCTCATGGGCACCGACAGCTTCGGCAAGGGCTCGGTGCAGACCGTGCTGCCGCTGAACAACGACCGCGCCCTGAAGCTGACCACCGCGCTCTACTACACCCCCAACGGCCGCTCCATCCAGGCCCAGGGCATAGTCCCGGACATCGAGGTGGAACGCGCCAAGGTGACCCGCGAGCAGAGCGACTTCGAAGGCTTCAAGGAAGCCGACCTGCAGGGCCACCTGGCCAACGGCAACGGCGGCAAGGACCGTCCGACGCAGTCGGGCAAGGCGCCCCAGGCCGCCCCGCAGGACAGCGACTTCCAGCTGAGCCAGGCCCTCAGCCTGCTGAAGGGGCTCAGCGTCAGCCGCGGCAACTGACCGGTGCGCCGGGCACGGCTGCTGTTCGGCCTGTGCCTGGCCGCCCTGCTCGGCCAGGCGCAGGCCAGGCCGCTGCTGAGCGTGGTGATCGACGACCTCGGGCAGAACCTGGCGCGCGACCGCCAGGTGTTCGAACTACCGCCGGCGGTAGCCCTGGCGATCATGCCGGACACCCCGCACGCCGCCGAACTGGCCCGCGAAGCCCACCAGCGCGGGCGTACCCTGATCCTGCACCTGCCGATGGACCCGGCCGGCGGCCCCTACGCCTGGCGCCCCGACCTGCCGCATGCGGAACTCTCCCGCCGCCTGGACGCGGCGCTGGCCGCGGTGCCCTACGTGCAAGGCGTGAACAACCACGAAGGCAGCCGCATGACCGCCGACCGCGCCGGCATGGACCTGCTGATGGGCACCCTGCAGGAACGCCACCTGTTCTTCCTCGATAGCCGCACCAGCGCCGCCACAGTGGCCGCCGCCGAAGCACAGAAGCGCGGCCTGGCCAGCCTGTCCCGCGATGTCTTCCTCGACGACCAGCCGGATGAAGACAGCATCGCCCGCCAGCTGCAGAGCGGCGTGGCCCTGGCGCGCAAGCAGGGCTCGGCGCTGCTGATCGGCCACCCGCACCCGGCCACCCTGCGGGTGCTGCTGCGCGAGCTGCCGAAGCTGAAGGCGGCGGGCATCGAACTGGTGAAGCCCGACCTGCTGATCGCCGAACGCGGCAACCGCGCCATGGCGGCGCATGGCAAGGATGGCGTGTACCGCTGAACCCCGCTCGCCGGCCGCGCCTCAGCGCTTTTCGTAGGATGGGTTGAGCGAAGCGATACCCATCGCCGTGCCCGACCGAGCACCGGCCGTTGCAGGCGAGCATGGCTCGCTCCTACGAAGAGCACGCCGGTGCGGCCTGTTGCTTCTAGGCGGTTTTCTGGGTTCCCGCGAACGCGGGAACCCAATAGAACAGTTCCGAACCCACCTGTAGGAGCGCGCCCTGCGCGCGAATCGCGGGCAGGGCCCGCTCCTACAATCGTGCATCCTCAGAACCGTAGGGCGGGCGCAGGAGCGGACTCTGTCCGCGATCCGGCCTCAGAGGTAATTGTTGGTAACCTCGTCCACATACCCCTCGGCGCGCATCTGGTCCAGAGCCTTCTGCAGGCGCTCGACCACCTCGTCCGGGGTGTCCTTGTTCAGCGCCAGGTACAGCTGCGCCTCGTTGAAGCGCAGCACCGTCTGCAGACCGCTGACGCCCTCCTGCTTGGCCAGGTAGCGGCCCACCGGGTCGGTGGTGGCCCAGAGGTCGATCTGCCCGGTCATCAGCTTCTTCACGTTCTCCTGGTCGCGCAGGGCGTTGATCACCGGGATGCCCTGGCTCTCCAGCGCCTGGCTGACGGCGTCATTCTTGTAGGCGCCGAGCTTGTACTTGCCGGCCTCCTTGACGTCCTTCAGCGCAGTGATCTTGCTGCCCGGCGGGGCCAGCACCACCCAGCCGGTCTTCGCCAGCGGGCCGACCCACTTGAACAGCGGCACCCGCTCGGGGGTGTAGGTGGTGGAGAACAGGCCGTAGCCGGCGCGGTCCAGGGTCAGCTTGTACAGCCGGTCCCAGGGGAAGCGCAGGCTGAGGGTGTAGCCGATGCCGGCGCGCTTGAACATCTCGCGGACGATGTCCGCGCTGATGCCGTCGATGCCTTCGTCGCGGGCGAAGTTCTTGTCGTCCACCGCCATGTTGAACGGCGGGAAGTTCTCCGTCAGCAGCACCACCTTGTAGTCGGCGGGCAGGTCGGCGCGGGCCGTGGCGGCCCCCAGCAGCAGGCCGATGAACAGCCCGCAGGTCTTGAGTTTCAGCATGGTCATACCGCTCGCTTGGTTATCGTTATGGCTAGCGGCATCCCTGCATCGAGGACGCGATTCCCGTCCTGTACACCATCCCTGGCACAGCTCCGGCCGTGGCCGGCAACGCAGCGCGGCGCCGCTCCCCTCGAGCGGCGCCGGCGGATCACAGGTAGCTGTTCAGTACATCGTCGACGAAGCCTTCGGCGCGCATCTTGTCCAGCGCGGCCTGCAGCTTCTGCACCACTTCGTCGGGGGTTTCCTTGTTCAGCGCCAGATACAGCTGGTCGCTGTTGAAGCGCAGCACCGTCTTCAGGCCGCTGACGCCGACCTGCTTGGCCAGGTAGCGCCCGGCCGGGTCGCCACTGGCCCAGAGGTCGATCTCGCCCTTCTGCAGCTTGCCGGCGTTCTCCTGATCACGCAGCGCCAGCACCGGCTCGAAGCCGTGATCGGCGAGGTACTCGGCCATGGCGTCGCCCTTGTAGGCGCCCACCCGGTACTTCTTCGCCTCGTCCAGGCTCTTCAGGGCGATGGGACTGTCGCCGCGGGCCAGCAGCACCCAGTCGTCCGGGCCGATGGGGCCGACCCACTTGAAGGCGCTTTCCCGCTCCGGCAGCCGGGCGGTGACGAAGACGCCGTAATCCGGCTTCTCCAGCGCCAGCTTGTAGATGCGTTCCCAGGGGAAGCGCAGGGTCATGCTGTACTTGATGCCGGCGCGCTTGTACATCTCGCGGACGATGTCCACGGCGATGCCGTCGATGTTGTCTTCCTGGGCGAAGTTCTTGCCGTTGATGGCCATGTTGTAGGGCGGGAAGTTCTCCGTCAGCAGGACCATGCTGTAGTCCGGAGAGATTTCCGCATGCACTGTGCCAGCCAACAGCAGAGAGGTGGCCAGCAGGAGGCGTTTCAGCATCGCAGAACATTCCTGGTTGTAAGCGAAGGCGCAGAGCTTACCGCAAGTTTGCCATCATTCGGCCTTGCATCTTTCAGACCGCGTCACGCCCTGTAGGAAACATCGCCAGAAAGCACAAGGCCCGGCCGCCATGAGCGGGCCGGGCCCTGTCGCAAGCTGCACCCCGGCAGTGCGGCGCGCCCTTCAGCGCACCACGATGCCGCGGCTGGCCAGGTAGGCCTTGGCCTCCGGCACGCTGTACTCGCCGAAGTGGAAGATGCTCGCCGCCAGCACCGCGTCGGCCTTGCCTTCGAGGATGCCGGCCGCCAGGTGCTCCAGGTTGCCGACGCCGCCGGAAGCGATCACCGGCACGTTCACCGCCTCGCTGATGGCGCGGGTCACGCCCAGGTCGTAGCCGCTCTTCACGCCGTCCTGGTCCATGCTGGTCAGGAGGATTTCGCCGGCGCCCAGGCCTTCCATCTTTTTCGCCCACTCCACCGCGTCCAGCCCGGTGGGCTTGCGCCCGCCGTGGGTGAAGATTTCCCAGCGCGGGGTTTCGCCCGGCGCCGAAACCTTCTTGGCGTCGATGGCGACCACGATGCACTGCGAGCCGAAGCGCGCGGCGGCTTCGCCGACGAACTCCGGGGTGAACACCGCGGCGGTGTTGATCGAGACCTTGTCCGCGCCGGCGTTGAGCAGGTTGCGGATGTCCTGCACGGTGCGCACGCCGCCGCCGACGGTCAGCGGGATGAACACCTGGCTGGCCATGCGCTCGACGGTGTGTAGCGTGGTGTCGCGGCCGTCGACGCTGGCGGTGATGTCGAGGAAGGTGATCTCGTCGGCGCCCTGCTCGTCGTAGCGGCGGGCGATCTCCACCGGGTCGCCGGCGTCGCGGATGTTCTCGAACTTGACGCCCTTGACCACGCGGCCGTTGTCCACGTCGAGGCAGGGGATGATGCGCTTAGCGAGGGCCATTCTGGTGTCTCCCAATCTTGAAATTCGCGGGAGGCTGAAGGCTGGAGGCTGAACGAAAAAGCGACTCGGTCACGTCCAGCCTTCAGCCTCCAGCGCTTTTATTCGTCTTTTGCCTGCCGATCGCAAAGCGCCTGGGCCTCGGCGACATCGAGGGTGCCCTCGTAGATCGCCCGGCCGGTGATGGCGCCGATGATGCCCGGGGTGCGCGCGTCCAGCAGTTTCTGGATGTCGCCCAGGTTGTGGATGCCACCGGAGGCGATCACCGGGATGCGCGTGGCGTTGGCCAGGGCGGCGGTGGCTTCGACGTTGCAGCCCTGCATCATGCCGTCCTTGGAGATGTCGGTGTAGACGATGGCGGAGACGCCGTCGGCCTCGAAGCGCTTGGCCAGGTCGATCACCTGCACTTCGCTGACCTCGGCCCAGCCGTCGGTGGCGACGAAGCCGTCCTTCGCGTCCAGGCCGACGATCACCTTGCCGGGGAAGGCGCGGCAGGCTTCGCCGACGAATTCCGGCTGCTTCACCGCCTTGGTGCCGATGATCACGTAGCTGACGCCGGCGCGCACGTAGTGCTCGATGGTCTCCAGCGAGCGGATGCCGCCGCCGATCTGGATCGGCAGGTTCGGGTAGCGCTTGGCGATGGCGGTGACCACCTCGCCGTTCACCGGCTTGCCTTCGAAGGCGCCGTTGAGGTCCACCAGGTGCAGGCGGCGGCAGCCACCGTCCACCCATTTGGCGGCCATGGCCACCGGGTCGTCGGAGAAGACGGTGGCGTCTTCCATCAGGCCCTGGCGCAGGCGCACGCAGGCGCCGTCCTTCAGATCGATTGCGGGGATGATCAGCATCGGTTGAACCTGCTCGAATCCAAGTCGTGAATGGGGTCGGGTCAGCTCTTCTCGAGCGCCCACAAGTCGCTTTCGATGCTTTCGAACCTGTCTTTCAGGTGCGCCTGCACATCGAGAATCGCCTTGTTGTAGAACAGCGGGCCGAACTCGCGCATGAAGAAGTCCAGCACTTCCTCGGCCTCGAAGCCGCCCAGGTCCAGCTCGAAGCGCTCTTCCAGGAAGCGCTGGATGGCCCGCGCCGCGCTCTGGCGCTGGGCGCCATCGAGTTCGAGGATCGCCGGCTTGTCCTTCTGCCGGGCCATGGCTTACCAGCGACCGTCCCAGGCGGCGAAGTTCTGCAGCAGCTGCAGGCCGTGGGTGTGGCTCTTCTCCGGGTGGAACTGCACGGCGAAGCGCGGGCCCTCGGCCAGCGCGGCGGCGAAGTCGCGGCCATAGTGGCCGCGGCCGGCGACCTGGCGCGGGTTGCCCGCCTCGATGTAGTAGCTGTGCACGAAGTAGAAGCGCGCTTCGTCGGGGATTTCGTGCCACAGCGGGTGGTCGAGACTCTGTTTGACCTGGTTCCAGCCCATGTGCGGCACCTTCAGGTGCTCGCCGTCCTCGTACAGGTCCTTGCCGAAGAAACGCACCTGGCCGGGGAACAGGCCGATGCAGTCGACGCCGTCGTTCTCCTCGCTGTGCTCCAGCAGCGCCTGCATGCCGACGCAGATGCCGAGGAAGGGGCGGTCCTGGCTGACTTCACGCACCAGTTCGTCGAAGCCCAGGCGCCTGATCTCGGCCATGCAGTCGCGGATGGCGCCCACGCCGGGGAACACCACGCGGTCGGCCTCGCGGATCACCGCGGCGTCGCTGGTCACCAGCACGCGGCCGGCGCCCACGCGCTCCAGCGCCTTGGACACCGAGTGCAGGTTGCCCATGCCGTAGTCGATGACGGCGACCGTCTGCATTACAGGCACCCCTTGGTCGACGGCATCTGCCCAGCCATGCGCTCGTCCAGCTCGATGGCCATGCGCAGGGCGCGGCCGAAGGCCTTGAACACCGTCTCGATCTGGTGGTGGGTGTTGTGCCCGCGCAGGTTGTCGATGTGCAGGGTCACCTGGGCGTGGTTGACGAAGCCCTGGAAGAACTCCATGAACAGGTCGACGTCGAAGCCGCCGACGCTGGCGCGGGTGAAGGGCACGTGCATCTGCAGGCCGGGGCGGCCGGAGAAGTCGATCACCACGCGCGACAGCGCCTCGTCCAGCGGCACGTAGGCATGGCCGTAGCGGCGGATGCCCTTCTTATCGCCGATGGCGCGGGCCATGGCCTGGCCGAGAGTGATGCCGATGTCTTCGACGGTGTGGTGGTCGTCGATGTGCAGGTCGCCCTTGCACTCGATGTCCAGGTCGATCAGGCCATGGCGGGCGATCTGGTCCATCATGTGCTCGAGGAAGGGTACCCCGGTATCGAAGCGGGCCTTGCCCGTGCCGTCCAGGTCGATGGACACCTTGATCTGGGTTTCCAGGGTGTCGCGCGCGACGGTTGCCTTGCGTTCGGCCATCACCAGCTCCACAGCTAACACTGCACTTGATTATAAGAGGGCCCGCATTATAGGCGCGGCGGGCCCCGCAGGGCTACGGGCGACGGTCGGCGGCGCTGGCCGCGGGGCGCCGCTTGTCCGTAAACTGCGCGTCCCCGCCGAGGATGCCGCCATGCCCGTGATCGTCGAACACCTTGCCCAGCCCTCCGCCCAGGACCGCCAGGACCTGGCCCGGCTCTACGCCGAGGCGCCGGCCTGGCTGCTCGCGCCCTTCGCCGATGGCGAGGCCCTGGTGGACGCCGCGCTGGCCGCGGGCACGCTGCTGACCGGGCGCTTCAACGACCGCCTGCTGGGCGCCGCCTGGCTGCAGCGCGATGCCGAGGCCTGGCGCCTCTCGCGCCTGTGCGTGCGCCGCGTCACCCGCGGCCGCGGCGTGGCCCGCCGGCTGCTGGAGGAAGCCCAGCGCCAGGCGGTGCTCGCCGGCTGCCCGCTGCGCCTGCTGGCCCCGGCCGGGCAGGCGGAAGCGGCCGAGCTGGCCGCGCACCTGGGCCTGGCCCTGGAAACCGCGGAGGCACCGTGAACGACATCGACATCCTGGTCATAGGCGCCGGCGCGGTCGGTCTGGCCTGCGCCGCGCGCCTGGCCGCCGCTGGGCGCAGCGTGCTGATCGTCGAAGCCGAGCGGCTGATCGGCAGCCACACCTCCAGCCGCAACTCCGAGGTCATCCACGCCGGCCTCTACTACCCGCCCGGCTCGCTCAAGGCCGAACTCTGCCTGGAAGGCCGCGAGCGCCTGTACGCCTGGTGCGCCAGCCACGACGTGCCGCACAGCCGCATCGGCAAGCTGCTGGTGGCCGTGGAAGACGTCGAACTGGGCAAGCTGGAAGCCCTCGCCGCCAATGCCCAAGCCAGCGGCGTACATGACCTGCAGCCGCTGGACTCTGCCCAGCTGCACGCGCTGGAGCCGGCGGTGCGCGGCGTGGCCGCCCTGCTCTCGCCGAGCACCGGGATCATCGACAGCCATGCCTACATGCTGTCGCTGCAGCACGCCGCGCAAATCCAGGGCGCGCAACTGGTGCTGGACACCCGCATCGACCGCCTGCGCCGCGCCGCCGACGGCTGGATCGCCGAAGGCGTCAGCGTCGGCGAGCCGTTCAGCATCCGGGCCGAACAGGTGGTCAACGCCGGCGGCCTGTTCGCCCAGCAACTGGCCGCCCGCACCGAAGGCCTGGAAGGCGTGCCGCCGCTGCACCTGTGCCAGGGCCGCTACTTCACCTACGGCGGTCGCTCGCCGTTCAGCCACCTGATCTACCCGATGCCCGAGGCCAACACCGCCGGCCTGGGCGTGCACGCCACCCTCGACCTCGGCGGCCAGCTGCGCTTCGGCCCGGACGTGCGTTACCTGGAAAGCATCGACTATCTGGTCGACGAAGCGCTGCGCGAGCCCTTCGCCCAGGCCATCCGCCGCTACTTCCCGGGCCTGGACGCCGAACGTCTGCAGGCCGGCTATGCCGGGATTCGTCCTAAACTGAGCGGCGCCGGGGAACCCGCCTCCGACTTCGTCATCCAAACCGCCGTGGACCACGGCCTACCGGGCCTGGTCAACCTGTTCGGGATCGAGTCGCCGGGGCTCACCGCCAGCCTGGCCATCGCCGAACGCGTCGCCGCCGCCTGCTGAAGCGGGCGGGCGCATTGATATACTCCCGCCAATTCACCCGCCGCCAGAACAAGGACCCGTCCATGAAAGCGTTCGGCAAGATCCTGGGCATAGCCGTCCTCGCCCTGCTGCTACTGGTAGTCGCCGCCGGCTTCATCCTCACCCATTTCTTCGACCCCAACGACTACAAGGACGAGATCCGCCAGCTCGCCCGCGACAAGGCCAACCTGGAGCTGGACCTGCGCGGCGACATCGGCTGGAGCCTGTTCCCCTGGCTCGGCCTGGAGCTGCACGACACCAGCGTGGCCAGTGTGCGCAGCCCGGACAAGCCGTTCGCCGACCTGCAGCTGCTCGGCCTGTCGGTGCGGGTGCTGCCGCTGCTGCGCCGCGAGGTGCAGATGAGCGACATCCGCGTGCAGGGCCTGACCCTCACGCTGAACCGCGACAAGGCCGGCAAGGGCAACTGGGAAGACATCGGCAAGCCGGCCCAGCCCGCCGGCGCCACCCCCGCCGCGCCGGCCGGCCAGGCCAGCGCGCCCGCCGAGGCGCCCAAGGCGCCGGCCGAAACCGCTTCCACGCCGATGAAGCTGGACATCGACAGCCTCAACGTCAGCGGCGCGCGCATCGACTACAGCGACGAGCAGAGCGGCAAGCAGTACACCGTCGAAGGCCTGGACCTGAACACCGGCGCCATCCGCGAAGGCAGCAGCATCCCCTTCAAGCTCAACGCCTACCTGGGCACCAACCAGCCGGTGACCCGCGCCAAGACCGAGCTGACCGGCAACCTGCGCTTCGACCGCGCGCTCAAGCGCTACCAGCTGGAAGACGCCAAGCTCTCCGGCGAACTGGCCGGCGACCAGTTGCAGGGCCGCACCGCGACCTTCTCCGCCCAGGGCCAGCTGCTGCTCGACCAGGCCGCGCAGGTCGCCGAATGGAACGGCCTGAAACTGTCGATCAACCAGCTGCGCGCCCTTGGCGAGCTGAAGGCGCGCAACCTCGACAAGGAGCCGCAGTTCACCGGCGGCCTGTCCATCGCCCCGTTCAACCTGCGCGAATTCCTCGAAGGCCTCGGCCAGAAGCTGCCGGAGATGGCCGACGGCAACACCCTGACCAAGCTGGAACTGGCCGCGCGCCTGGACGGCAGCCGCAACGCCGTCAACCTCAGCGACATCCAGCTCAAGCTCGACGACAGCAGCTTCAGCGGCAGCCTGGGCCTGGCCGACATCGCCAAGCAGGCCGTGCGCGCCCAGCTCAGCGGCGACAAGCTGAACCTCGACCGCTACCTGCCGGCCAAGGCCGCCAAAGGCGCCGAGGCGGCCAGCGCCAGCCGCAAGGCGGAAGTCGACGCCACCGTCGCCAGCGCCACCGGCAAGGGCGACAGCCCGCTGCCCAACGCCCCCACCCAGCAGGCCTGGAGCGACGCGCCGCTGCTGCCGCTGGCCAAGCTGCGCACGCTGGACCTGGACCTCAACCTGAACCTCGGCCAGCTCACCCTCGACAAGCTGCCGATCGAGAACGCCGTGCTCAAGCTACGCGGGCAGAACGGCCAGTTCAGCCTCGACGACATGCGCGGCGAACTCTACGACGGCCGCTTCAACGCCAAGGCCAGCCTCGACGTGCGCCAGGACGTGGCGCTGCTGGCGGCGCAGAAGCACATCGAAGGCGTGCCGGTGGAAAAACTCCTCCAGGCCCAGGGCCAGAAGCCGCCGGTCACCGGCCTGCTGAACCTGGACGCGGACATCACCACCCAGGGCAACAGCCAGAAGGCCTGGATCGACAACCTCAACGGCAAGGCCAACTTCAAGCTGAGCAAGGGCGTGCTGCTCAACGCCAACCTCGAAGAGCAGCTGTGCCGCGGCATCGCCACCCTCAACCGGAAGAGCCTGAGCGCCGAACACGGCGGCAAGGACACGCCCTTCCGCGAGCTCAACGGCAGCCTGACCTTCCACAACGGCGTGGCCAGCAACCCCGACCTGCGCGTCGCGGTGCCCGGCCTGACGGTGAAGGGCGACGGCGACCTCGACCTGCGCGTACTGGGCATGGACTACCGCGTCGGCGTGATCATCGAAGGCGACAAGAGCGACATGCCCGACCCGGCCTGCGAGGTGAACAAGCGCTACGTCGGCATCGAATGGCCGCTGCGCTGCCGCGGCCCGCTGGAACTGGGCGCCAAGGCCTGCCGCCTGGACCAGGAAGGCATCGGCCGCATCGCCGGGCAACTGGCCGGGCAGCGCCTGAACGAAAAACTCGAAGAGAAATTCGGCGACAAGGTCAGCCCCGACCTGAAGGACGCCCTGAAGAACCTGCTGAAGAAGAAATGACCCCCGAACGCTTCAATACCGCGGTCCTCGACTGGTACGACCGCCACGGCCGCCATGACCTGCCCTGGCAGCGCGACATCAACCCCTACCGGGTGTGGGTGTCGGAAATCATGCTGCAGCAGACCCAGGTGAGCACCGTGCTGGGCTACTTCGACCGCTTCATGGCGGCGCTGCCCACGGTCGCCGACCTGGCCGCCGCGCCCGAGGACGAAGTCCTGCACCTGTGGACCGGGCTGGGCTACTACACCCGCGCGCGCAACCTGCAGAAGACCGCGAAGCTGGTGATGGAGCGCCACGGCGGCGAATTCCCCCGCGACGTCGAGCAGCTCACCGAGCTGCCCGGCATCGGCCGCTCCACCGCCGGGGCCATCGCCAGCATCTCCATGGGCCTGCGCGCGCCCATCCTCGACGGCAACGTCAAGCGCGTGCTGGCCCGCTACCTGGCTTGCGACGGCTACCCGGGCGAGCCCCGGGTGGCGAAACAGCTGTGGGAAGCGGCGGAACGCTTCACCCCGTACGCGCGGGTCAACCACTACACCCAGGCGATGATGGACCTGGGCGCCACCCTCTGCACCCGCAGCAAGCCCAGCTGCCTGCTGTGCCCACTGAGCGAAGGCTGCCGCGCCCACCTGCTCGGCCGCGAAAGCGCCTACCCGGTGCCCAAGCCGCGCAAAGAGCTGCCGCAGCGGCGCACGCTGATGCCGATCCTGGCCAACCGCGAAGGCGCCATCCTGCTCTACCGCCGCCCGTCCACCGGCCTGTGGGGCGGCCTGTGGAGCTTCCCGGAACTGGACGACCTCGCCCAGCTCGACCCGCTCGCCGCGCAGCACGCCCTGCGCCTGGGGCAGCGCCACGAACTGCCCGGCCTGACCCATACCTTCAGCCACTTCCAGCTGGCCATCGAGCCCTGGCTGGTGCGCGTGGAAGACGCAGCCGGCGGCGTGGCCGAGGGCGACTGGCTCTGGTATAACCTGGCCACCCCGCCGCGGCTCGGTCTCGCGGCCCCGGTCAAGAAGCTGCTCAAGCGGGCAGCCGACGCGTTGAATGCAGGAGAGATGACATGAGCCGAATGGTGATGTGCCGCAAGTACAAAGAACAGCTGCCCGGCCTCGATCGCCCGCCCTACCCCGGCGCCAAGGGCCAGGACATCTACGAGCACGTGTCGAAGCAGGCCTGGGACGAGTGGCAGAAGCACCAGACCATGCTGATCAACGAGCGCCGGCTGAACATGATGAACGCCGAGGACCGCAAATTCCTCCAGGGCGAGATGGACAAGTTCCTCTCCGGCGAGGAATACGCCCAGGCCGACGGCTACGTCCCGCCGAGCGCGTAAGCTCCGGTATTAACTGAAAATTTTTTCGCGACACGCTTGACACCCCTTCGGAAAACCCTTTTAATGCGCGCCACGTTGCCCAGGTAGCTCAGTTGGTAGAGCAGGGGATTGAAAATCCCCGTGTCGGCGGTTCGATTCCGTCCCTGGGCACCACTAATAATTTTCAGGTGGCCCCAAAACCACCCGAAAGCCCCAGAAAACCGGCCTTTGAGCCGGTTTTTTGTTGTCCAGCGTTCCCGGTCGTTCCCTTGTATGCCCAAAAGATTGGGGGTATATCTGGTGGAATCACCAGTTCGGTCATGGATAACGCCCCCAGAATGAGCGCAAACCTAGACACCACGGCGCTTTCAGCAATACCCCAACGCTTCCAACCGTTCCTGCCTACCAGCAAATCTGGAGGGAAGCAGCTATGCCGTTGACTGACAGCGCCATCAAGGTCGCTAAGCCCAAGGACAAGCCCTACAAGCTCAGCGACACCCAAGGTCTGTACCTGCTGATCAATCCCAACGGATCAAAGCTGTGGCGCCTCAAATACAGGGTGGACGGGAAGGAAAAGGGACTGTCGTTCGGCGCCTACCCAGCGGTCACCCTCCAGCAGGCCCGTCAGCAGCGCGACGAAGCCCGTCAGCAGCTTGCACAAGGTGCTGACCCGGGCGAGCAGAAGAAAGCCGCCAAGCAAGCGCGCAAGGCCGAAGAGCTGACCTTCGAGAAGCTGGCGCGGGAGTGGTATGCCTACAACGCCCCTCGCTGGGCGGAGAGCACCGCCTACAAGGCCAGGCTGTACCTCGAGAACGATCTAATCCCCGGCATTGGCTCACGCGCTGTCGCCAGCATCACCCGGCCCGATCTGGTGGACCTGGTGCGTAAGGTGGAAGCGCGCGGCACCCTGAACGCCGCCGGCAAGATCCGCCAATGGTTGCACCAGATTTTCCGCTATGGCCTGGCGCGGGGCGTGGTGGAGAGCAACCCCGCCACTGACCTGGACGTCATTGCGGCGCCAGCAAAAGCCGCCCGCCACCATCCACATGTTCCGTTCGCGGAGCTGCCCGAGCTGCTGGAAAGGCTGGAGGCCGCAAAACTACATACCTTCACCCGGTCGGCTATCCGATTGCTGATACTGACGGCGGTTCGACCTGGTGAACTGCGCGCTGCGCCCTGGAGCGAGTTCGACCTCGAGGCGGCCACTTGGACAATCCCTAAAGAGCGCATGAAGGCACGCCGCTCGCATGTAGTACCCCTGCCCCGCCAAGCCGTGGCGATCCTGCGCCAACTCCACGAGATAACCGGCGGCTACACCCTGCTTTTCCCTGGCCAGCAGAACGCCGAGCGCCCGATGAGCGAGAACACCATCAACAAGGCGCTGCGCCTGATGGGTTACGAGGCGCGCCAAACTGGGCACGGCTTTCGCCACCTGCTCAGCACCGAACTGAACGGCCGCGGCTATAACCGCGACTGGATTGAACGCCAGTTGGCACATGGTGACGCGGACGAAATTCGGGACACCTACAACCACGCCACCTACCTAGAGCAGCGTCGAGGAATGATGCAAGCCTGGGCCGACTCTATTGACGCCCTGCGCGCTAGCGCCAACGTCGCAGCCATCAGGAGCGCGTGATGGTCGATAAGCTGGCATTCAAGAAGTGGGACGAGCTGTCCCCAGAAGAGCAGGCCCGTATCAGCGCTGCGGCGCAGAGCATTCAGGGTCAGATCAATGAGCGGCAGAACCGCTCACCTGAGGAGATTGAGGACGAGGAGAACACCCCTGCCAGACGTCAGTTCGATCCGCTCTTCAACCAAGTGTTTGACCTGATCTTCACACCAGCCGACGGCGATGTGGCGCTTTCCAGCATGGAGAGTCTCCAGGATGCCGCAGCGTTGCTCTTCCGCAGCGGGAGCGAAGAGGATGCAGGATTGATCAGGAAGGCTTTCCTACGCTTCTCAGAGGCCGTGGAAGGCGATGAGGACAGGGATTTTGCCCTACGCCACGGCCTGAGCATGCTGCTGCTCGCCGCTCTTGGTTCCCGCATCGACATGGTTTACGCCATCGCCGACCAGCAAAAATCGAAGATGAAGGGCTTGAAGTCGAAGGCGCGAGCCGTTCAACGCCTGATCGACAGAGCACGAGAGATCGCCGCCCAGAAGTGGGAGGCCGATCACCCGCATGAGATCCGCATCAGCGCCATGGCAGACCTGGTATATCGGCAGCTGGCGCAGGAGTTCGGACCAGTTGATCTCCCTGAGCTACCGGAAACGGTGAAGGACTGGATCAAGCCAGTTGCCCCGGAGTACGCCAGGCGCGGCGGCCGTGCGAAGAAATCACCGCATCCGTAACGGATAATGGGATTTCCGTTGCGCTAACCCCCTTTGCTGTAACGGATACCCAATTTTTTAGCAGCACCGGTCGGACGACCATCAAGCCATCGTTACCAAGAACGCCCAAGGAGGCGCAGACGATGGCAAGCACAACCGGCAATACCCAACCCGTTCGCCGCTTCATCAAGCGCCAGGCCGTCGAAGAAATCACCGGCCTGTCGTGCTCCGAGATCTACCGCCGTATCACTGCCGGCACCTTCCCCGCCCAAGTCACCCTTGGCCCGAAGTCCGTAGTCTGGATCGAGGCCGAGGTAATTGCGTGGTGTGACAACCTGGTAGCCCAGCGCGACAAGGTGTCCGCATGAAGGCTCTTGCACTGATCCTCTGCCGGCGCTATGGTTTGCCCGTCACGGTCAATCCCGTGGCCGACCTTGGCCGGTCGCACAACTTGGCGCATAAGCGCCCCAACCAGCAGCAGGCGCTTTTTTTGTGCCCGCAGTTCTGTGTCATGGTGGCTGTGCGTGGGACACCTTCGGGTGTGCCGGGTGCCAAGTTCCCGGTCGGCCAACCCGCGTACAGCTGCCTCCCTAACTCGCTTGGCCGCGAGCGGTGGCAGCTCCACATCAAACTTGGAGCTTCACCCATGACTACCCGCAATCCGTCCGCATCACATGCCGCCGCCTGGCGCGCCCGTGCTCAAGCGGCCCTCCGCAGCAATTCCAGCCTCTCCGTTCGCCTTCGCCGCTACAACGAAGCTATGTCCCGTGCTCGCGCCCTGGAAGCTCAGGAGGTGGCCCATGCGTAACGTCATCCAACTCGCCGACTCCATCGGCAGCAACCTGACTTGTG
Organism: Pseudomonas sp. PI1; assembly: GCF_000812405.1. NCBI lineage: Bacteria > Pseudomonadati > Pseudomonadota > Gammaproteobacteria > Pseudomonadales > Pseudomonadaceae > Pseudomonas > Pseudomonas sp. PI1. Next base: position 147,821 of record NZ_JWMC01000078.1, on the reverse strand, counting down.
CCGGGCTGGAACTGGAAACGCTGTCAGACCTTCTCGGCGCCGACGGTAGTGAGCACCACCTTGACTACCGGCAGATCACTGGCCTGGCCAACGCAGTCGCCGTCATGGCGATTTACATCAAGGGCGCGGGTTATGACCTGTGTACGGCTGCCGAGCTGGTAAGGGAAGGGGGTGCGCAATGAGCAGGCCCGAACTCGCACACATCGCCGATGACGCCATCGAGCAGATCCGCTACGACCAGTGTCACGCCAAATGGCTCGCCGCGCTGGCATGCGCCATTCAGGGGGAGCTGGAGTACGGCGAGGCCATGCTGGAGGCTCGCGCTAGGCGTGCGATGGACCTCGCTGGCCTGGCCCAGTACCTGGCAGACGATCTAGCCAACTACACCGACTGCCGAGCCACTGAGCTGCAAAACCAGCTCGACGCTGCAGAAACCCTCCCGGAGTAAACACTATGACCATCAAAAACGGTGCCTCTGCGCCGACGGGATCGGCTTGCCTACAGAAAAGTCAAAAGGTGCCCGGGCTGGCCGTGTTCTACGAGGTCCGGGCCACCCGCAACGGCCAAAGCCTCATGGTGGACGGGCCGTTCTTCACCTACGACGAGGCTCGGACGTCTTCCGATCTGCTGCGTGGCACCTACCGCAACGCCAGGGCGCGGGAGATCCATTGGCATGAGCCGGAAGCTTCGCCACTGACTCTGGAACTGGTGGATGCCTGCAAGCGCTCCCGAGAGCTTCTGTCAGTGATGCTGACCAAGGGAGGGCGCCGCCATGAGTGATTGCGCAATCCACTTCCGCGAAAGCCTGCAAGGTGTGTTCGGGCGGCTCGACTGGCTACCGCTGGCAGACGGCGAGATTCATCGCTTCTACGTTCCCGGTGACCGCCAGGGCTCCCGCAACGGCTGGTATGTGCTGTTCGCCGATGTGCTGGCCGCTGGCGCGTTCGGTAGCTGGAAGACCGGTGAAGCACACAACTGGAGCAGCAAGGGCGAGCTGACCACCATCGAGGCCGAGCAGGTACGCCAGCGGATTGAGCAATGTCGGCGCGAGCGTGAGGCCGAGCAGCACCAGCGCCAGCAACAGGCCGCCGATCTTTCCCACCGCTGGTGGAATAGCGCACGACGCGCTGACCCCGGCCATCCCTACCTGATCGCCAAGCAGGTTCGCTCCTACGGCCTGCGCCAGCACCGGGACGAACTGCTGGTGCCGCTGTATCTGGGCGGCGTGATGGCCAACCTGCAACGCATCGGCGCCGACGGCCGCAAGCGCTTCCTGCGAGGCGGCCGAGTCAGTGGCTGTTACTCCACCCTGGGCAGCATTTTTCCCGGCCGGCGCCTGTATCTGGTCGAGGGCTGGGCCACTGGCGCCAGTCTTCACGAGAGCACCGGTAGCCCCGTCGCCTGCGCGATGAATGCCGGCAACTTGAAGCCGGTAGCGCTGGCGCTGCGTGCCAAGTACGGCGACCTGGTGGAGCTGGTGATTGCCGGTGATGACGACCGGCAGACGCCGGGCAACCCTGGGCGCGCCGCTGCAACGGCTGCCGCTCTAGCCTCTGGCGCCTTGGTCACCTTCCCGGCCTGGCCTGCCGATGCTCCGCCCCACCTGACCGACTTCAACGACCTGCACTGCTGGAGGGCGGCTCAATGAGCGACTCGACAGCCATCATTATGACCCCGCCTGTGGCGCCCGCGAGCAAGTCGCCGGCCTGGCGCGCCAATGCCGTCAGCGCCGCCTCAATCAAGCCTGTCGCCATCCGCTGGCTATGGCCTGGCTGGTTGGCCAAGGGGAAGCTGCACATTCTGGCCGGCGCTGGTGGTACGGGTAAAACCACGCTGCTCATTGGCCTTATCGCCACCCTCACCAGTGCGGGCCGCTGGCCCGACGGTGAGCGCTGTGCGGAAGCCGGCAACGCAATCATCTGGTCCAGTGAAGATGATCCCGCGGACACCATCGTTCCGCGCCTGGCAGCCGCAGGGGCGAACCTTCACCGGGTGCACATCCTGCAGGGTCGCATTGGCCCACAAGGTGAGGTGGAGCCTTTCGACCCCGCCACGGATATCGACCTATTGACGGAAGCCGCCAAGCAGATTGGTGGCGTCTCGCTGCTGATGCTTGACCCCATCGTCAGCGCGATCAAGGGCGACATGCACAAGGCCAACGATGTCCGACGGGCACTCCAGTGTGTGGTGGACTTTGCCGAGGCCAACCGCTGCGCCGTGGTGGGAATCTCTCACTTCGCCAAGGGTACGGCTGGGGGCTCACCTGCCGAGCGCGTGGTTGGCTCGCAGGCGTTCTCAGCGCTGGCGCGCACGGTGTTGGTGGCAGCCAAGCAGGAAGACTCTGACCTGCGCGTGCTGGCGCGGGCGAAGTCGAACATCAGCGTAGACGAGGGCGGCGTCTCCTACACCATCGAGCCAGCGACGATCGAGAGCGAACACGGCCCGATCGAAACCACGCGCGTGCTGTGGGGCGACAAGATCGATGGCACTGCTCGGGAAATCCTCGGCGATGTGGAGTCGACCGGTGACGATAACGAGCGCTCCGAGCTGGACGAGGCCTGCGACTTTCTGCGCGACCTGCTGGCAGCCGGCCCAGTACCGACCAAGCAGGTCAAGGCGGATGCGGATGGAGCAGGCCATGCCTGGGCCACAGTCCGGCGTGCTCAGAAAGTAATCGGTGCCGAAGCGAAAAAGCAGGGAATGGGTAGCGGATGGTGCTGGCAACTGGGCACCGAAGTTGCTCACCAACCGCCGAAGATGCTCAACGAAAAGCCGAAGGTGCTCAGGGAAAACCGTGAGCACCTTCGGGAAAAGGTGAGCACCTTCGCAGGCAATGAGCAAGTTGACGGTGCTGCATGTGTCGAGACCGGCAGCGACGACATTGGTCCGGATGAGGAGGGTTTCTGATGGCCGCCATCGACTTTCTCCGCATCCAGGGGCTGACCGTCCGCAAGGTCGGAATGCGGGTAGTCATCGGCCCCAAAGGAATGGTCACCGATGACGTTCGCAAGTATGTCCGCGCCCATCGCCTGGAGCTGCTCGCCGAACTGGCGGCCAACGATGGCCAGGAACGCCGCTGCCACTGGCAAATCACCAAGGACGGGAAACCGCTCTGCACGATGATCGGCGAGCCAATCACCCATACCGAAGCGCTGGAGGCCGCCCGCTGGCGCTGGCCTGATGCAGAGGTAGCACCATGAATACCGAAATTACTGTATTCTCATACAGCCCAGCGCGTGACGTGCTGGGCTCCCGTCAAGATGCGCGTGATGCGCTTCGAGCGGCAAATGAGAAAACCCATTTGCACCCTTGGAGACATCGCTAATGCGCCCATTCCATACCGCACCTTTGCAATTGAAGCTCGCCGCCGACAGCGCGGTTGGAAGCTTCACCGGCTACGCCTCGACCTTCGACGAAGAACCTGACAGCCACGGCGATATCGTATTGCCCGGCGCCTTCTCCAAGAGCTTGGCCAAGCACTCCGCCGCCGGCACTCGTCCGGCCATGCTCTGGCAACACGACCAGACCAACCCACTTGGCGTTTGGAGCTCGCTCCAGGAAGACGCCCAGGGGCTACGCGCGGAAGGCCGGTTAACTATGGATGCACCTCAAGCCAAGGCGGCCCATGCCCTGGCAAAGGATGGCGCCCTGGCGCTGAGTATTGGTTACACCGTCCCCGCAGCAGGCGCCGAGATTCGCGATGGCGTCCGGCTGCTCAAGGAAATCGACCTGGTGGAAGTGTCCCTGGTGGGCATTGCCGCTAACCCTAATGCCCGGATCGTCAGCGTGAAATGCGCCTTCGATCCGACCTGCCCGAACCCTCGGGACTTTGAACGCGCCGCGCGTGATGCGCTGGGGCTTTCTGCTCGCGAAGCCAAGCGGCTTATGGCGGGCGGCTGGAATGGCCTTGTTCGAGATGAGCTCGGCGACAACAGCGAAGAACTGGCCCGTATTGCGGCCACCCTGCAGAACATCACCGCGACCCTACGGGGTCTCTGAGGAAACACTATGTCTATTGAAATTTTGACCAAGGCAGTAGAAGACCACGGCGCTGTCGTGAAGAACCTGGCTGGCAAGGTGGATCAGTCCCAAACCAAGATCGAGGAGGCACTTGATCGTCTGTCGGATCTGGAAATGAAGGGCGTCAAGCTGCGCGGCGCCCGACCCGCCACCACTACTTCCGCACTGCAAACCTTCACCAAGTCCCAAGGCATGGAGGCCATGCGCGGTGGCGCCAAGGACTCGGGGCGTGTAGAGCTTCCTGGCATCAGCATCAAAGCGCTGGTCAACTCGGGGCGTGGACAAGCAGGCGATAGCGAATACAGCGTCCAGGCAGAGCGCGGCACCGGCATTCAGAACGACCCGCGCCTGGCCTTCCAGTTGCTCGAGGTGCTCTCCACCATCCCGGTGAGCGGCGGAACCTACGAGTTCACCCAGCTGGAGAGCTTCGAGAACAATGCCGACTATCAACTGAAAGAAGGTGAGCTCAAAGCCGAATCGAACCTCGGCCTGGAACTGGCGTCGACGAACGTCCAGACCATTGCGCACTGGACCCGCGCATCCGTCCAGGTATTGGATGATGAAGCATCTCTTAGCTCCTACATCGCCAATCTCCTGGGCTACGGCCTGCTGTCCAAACTGGAAGGCGAGATCATCAACGGCGCTGGTGGGACCGGGAAAATCCTCGGGCTGCTGGCGCAAGCGATCCCCTACGTCCCCACCATCGCCACAACTCCGACGGATCGAGTAGGCGAGGCAGCCGCGGCGATGAAGTCCGAGGGATGGAAGCCGAGCGTGGTGCTGATGAACCCAATGGACTGGTTCGCCATTCAATCCAGCAAGAGCGCAGACGGGCTCTACCTGCTGGGCGGCCCCCAAGACCCTGCAAACGCCACCCTGTGGAAGAACGTCGTGGTGGAAAGCCCAAGCCTCGCCCGAGGGAAGAGCTTGCTCATCGATCCGGCGCACGTGCGCATCCTCGACCGCATGCAACCGACCGTTATCGCCAGCCGCTTCGACCGCGACAACCTGGTCACCAACCTGGTGACGCTGCTGGCTGAGCTGCGCGCCGGCCTCGCGGTGTTTGCCAAGGATGCCGTGCGCTCTGTTGATCTGACCGCGCCCTAAATAGCAAAGCGGCCAGGGCTGCCGTAAGGCGTGCCTGGTGGGGATCAGTCGGCGAGTGCCCCCGAGTCAACCCCGACAGCCTGCGCAGCTCACCAAGCGATACTCCAAATGAGCTGGCGGCAGGCACCGAACAACCCCGAGGGAGGGGGCGGTCCAAATATGGAGCTTCGCGCGTACCTAGACCGCCTCCGATCCCATTCGCACATTTTTTCCACCCCCAAGGTTTTTTTGTTAACACCGTTAACATCCATCCCCTGGCGCAGAATCGCTGCGCAGCCCGCCCAGTCTGGGCTCCAGAGATATGCCATGAATCGAGATTGTTAACTCAAATGTTAACTACTGAGAGGATTCGTTAATGGATACCGCAATTGACTGCAGCCAGATGACCATCATCAAGTTATCCGGGCCGCTCATCCGCGAGTTCGGCAGAAAGCACCCCCGGCGTCTCGACACGGGGACGGTGCAGGAGGCGTTCAGCGCTTTGCGTAATACGCTGCCGGGTTTCAAGGAAGCCATTCAGCGCCTGCAAAACATGGGTATGCGCTTCGCCATCTTCCGCAACCGCAAGAACATCGGCCAGGACGATCTTGGAGCCAGCGGCACCCGTGAGGTTCGGATTGTCCCCGTGCTGACCGGGAGCAAACGCGCCGGCCTGCTGCAAACAGTCGTTGGTGTAGCGCTGATCGTGGCCGGGTTCTTCAACGGCGGTACCACGTTCGGCCCAGGCGCTGCCCTCGCCCTCGGCGGAGTGGTTCAGATGATGAGCCCACAACCCAAAGGCCTGAGCCAGTCGGCCGCCCCCGCGAACCTACCCAGCTATGCCTTCGGCAGCGCGAAGAACACCACCGCCAGCGGTAACCCGGTTCCGCTCTGCTACGGCAAACGGCGCTGGGGCGGCGCGATCATCAGCGCCTCGATCTACGCCGAAGACAAGACCTAAACGATTGGCAGATGATGGCCCAGGTCTGGACCATCTGTTCATCCTCAGGCGAGGCCGGAACAGCATCCCCCGCAGGCCATGGGTCTCCATAATCTGTGGAGACCCATGGCCGCAGGGCAAAACCACGATATCCGTTGTTTTACGAGAGTCTCGTAAAACCGGCGCCCTGCCGGTGTTGGCTCCCGTACGTGCCGGAGGTTTTCCCGGCATCCCCACTACGAAACTTTTGCCTATCCACTACTGGTGGCCTGGAAGATCGGCTGAAAGCTCAGCGGGTGTCCTGGCGAGATAGGCCGAAATCTCGGCCGGTGTGATGGAGAGATCGGCGGAGACTTCCGCTGATGAGGCCTGCAAAACTTTTGCACCCCTGCCGGTCCGCTCAAAACTGAGCACACCCCACTGCCCGGAAAGTGCAGTGGCGGGGGTACTTTTCGTTTTGGGGGTATATTTGGGGGTATCAACACGAAGTCAAACCAACCAAACCCAGAAATCACTCTACCTGTAGCGATTAGTTCGATTCCGTCCCTGGCACCAAGACTCCGAAAGGCCCCTGCGTACACCAGAACCAGGGGCCTTTTGCATTTCCGCCCTCAGCCGATCACGGCTGCGCTTCCGCCACTGGTCGCCCGGCCGGCGAAACTCCCGCGGTTTCCGTTGTCTACTGGCGCGTAGCACAACGTTTTTTCAGAATGATGACATTCCGGATGATTTCCGCCCGAGGGATGGGATACTTTCAGGCCCTCGATGCCTGAAAAGGGAGTGCTCGTGCATCCTCTAAAACGCTGGTGGCAACAACGCGGCAACCTCGCGACGCTTGCCATCCTGTTCCTGGCGATCCCGCTGGCCAGCCGCCATGCCTTTGGCTGGGGCAACCTCTATGGCTATCTTTCGGATCTGGCCGCCGGCAGCCTGCTGGTCCTGTTGCTGCACCGCCTGCGCCTGTTCGTAGCCCTGCCGATCATGCTGCTGTGGGCGCTGATGACGATCGGCAACGCCGAGCTGGTCAGCGCCGTGGGCCGCATGCCCGATCCCAGCGACCTGCACTTCATGGCCGACCCGACCTTCGTCGGCAACTCCACCCAGGGCGGCGGCATCGCCCACCCGTGGCTGGCCGGCGCGCTGCTCGGCGCCATCGTGCTCTGCGCCGTGCTGTGGCGGCGCCGCGAACAGCGCCTGTCGCGCTTCGCCTATGCCGTGCCGGTGGCCCTGCTGGGCGCCCACTTCGGCTTGCAGTACGTGATCCCCAACGACGTCGACGTGTGGAAACAGTTCAACCTGCCGCACCGCCTGCTGGCCGGCGTCGCCAGCCAGGGCCAGCTCGCCGCCGAGGACTGGCTGGCCGGCGACCAGGGCGACACCCCGCCGGACGTCACCGGACTGACCCAGCTCGACCTCTCCGGCACCCCGCTGCTGTCCGGCCCGGGCACGGCGAAGAACGTGCTGATCATCACCATGGAAGGCATCCCCGGCGCCTACGTGGCGACCAACCGCGCGGCGCTGAGCAGCAGCTACGAAGAATCCATGATGCCCAGGCTCAGCGCCTGGGCCGAACGCTCGATGACCACCCCGGACTACGTGGTGCACAGCCACCAGACCATCCGCGGCCTCTATGCCCTGCTCTGCGGCGACTACAGCAAGCTGGACAACGGCACGCCCAAGGGCGTCGAGCTGCTGTCCAACCCCGGCCGCGCCGCCGAGTGCCTGCCGGCGCAGCTGCGCCAGCACGGCTTCAGCACCCACTTCCTGCAGGGCGCCGGCCTGCGTTTCATGGCCAAGGACAAGGTGATGCCGGCCATGGGCTTCGACAAGACCCTCGGCCGCGACTGGTTCAAGAAGAAGCCCTACCTGGAGTTCGCCTGGGGCATGGACGACAAGGCCTTCTTCGAGGGCGCGCTGGACTACGTCGGCGAGCTGCGCAAGAACAAGAAGCCGTGGATGCTCACCCTGCTCACCGTCGGCACCCACCAGCCCTACTCGGCCACCCCGGAATATCTGGCCAAATACCCCACCCCGCGCCAGGCCGCGGTGGGCTACCTGGATGACGCGGTCGATGCCTTCCTCGCCGGCCTGGAGAAACAGGGCGTGCTCAAGGACACCCTGGTGATCGTCACCTCCGACGAATCCCACGGCATCGACAACGTGCGCCTGGCCTCGTCCTGGGGCCTGAACCTGGTGCTGGCCCCCGAGCAGGCGGCGCTGCCGCCGGTGAAGAGCGGCGTCTACGGCCACGTCGACATGGACGCCTCGATCCTCGACTACTTCGGCTTCACTCCGCCGAAGGACGTTTCCGGCCGCTCGCTGTTCCGCGAGTACGACAAGGGCCGCGAGATGGTCTCCTTCACCAACGGTATGCTGCGCTTCCACGACGGCAGGCAGACCTTCACCGAATGCGACTTCCAGCAGGTCTGCCGGCGCTACAAGAGCGACGGCTTCATCGCCGACAGCGCCCAGTTCGTCGGCCGCTTCAGCGGCCGCGATGCGCGCCTGGTCGCCGCCCGCGCGGGCATCCTGGATCATTCGGTGATCGGTAACCCGATGGGCCGCGAATACCAGTTCGCCACCCAGGAGAAGATCCGCATCAAGCCGCAGGTCACCAACGAGTACACCGACAACCTGATCGGCGCCCAGTACCTGGAGTTCCCGGCCGACAGCCACACCACCGTGAGCCTGAAGATCCGCGCCCTGCAGATGGACAAGGCCGGCGCCAGGGTGCAGCTGAAGACCCGCGAGTTCGAGCGCCCGGTGAACCTGCCGATCCCCGAGTTCCCGCTGCTGACCCGCGACAAGCCGTTGCAGGTGACCTTCGGCTTCGACAACGAGCGGGCGCGCAAGGCCTTCTCCTTCCACCTGCTGGCCGAAGGCAAGGGCATCATCGAGATCACCGATTTCCACGTGCAGACGCAGCCGCGCAAATCGGCCATCGATGCCAGCGAGCATCCCACCCGCCTGGCCGACGGCAGCGTGCTGCCCGGCCCGCGCATCGGTGGCCGCCCGGCGCTGATGGCCGGCCAGCTCGACCAGCTCGACGAAGAGAGCCGCGACAGCAACGCCGCCGAGCCGCAGATCACCCAGTGAACCCGGGCCCCGACCAATGTCGGGGCCTGCGGTCTTTTCCCCCGCCGGCGAAGCTGGCACTATCGCGCCCCTCGTTTCGCCGGCCCCCTCGCCAGGCTTCCGGGCCCCCGGTGTTCAGCCCAGGCGACAAGGCACTGCGGCAATGCGACAAGATGCCACCATCCAGGCCCGGCGCGGCCCCCGGACGCTTGGCGCCCCCCGGGTCGCGTGATAGGTTGCGTTCGCCAGGAAGGCCCTACCCCCTGCCGCGGCGCGCCGCGAAGCATCCGAACAACAATAGAGGAGCCCCCAATGGCCGAGGCCATACCCGCACTGGAAATCCGTAACCTGCACAAGCGTTACGGCGACCTGGAAGTGCTCAAGGGCATTTCCCTGACCGCCCGCGAAGGCGACGTGATCTCCATTCTCGGCTCCTCGGGTTCCGGCAAGTCGACCTTCCTGCGCTGCATCAACCTGCTGGAAAACCCGCACCAGGGCCAGATCATCGTCGCCGGCGAAGAACTCAAGCTGAAGAAGGCCAAGGACGGGGCGCTGGTCGCCGCCGACAACCGCCAGATCAACCGCCTGCGCAGCGAACTGGGCTTCGTCTTCCAGAACTTCAACCTCTGGCCGCACATGAGCATCCTCGACAACATCATCGAGGCGCCGCGCCGCGTGCTGGGCAAGAGCCGCGCCGAAGCCATCGAGATCGCCGAGGCCCTGCTGGCCAAGGTCGGCATCGCCGACAAGCGCCACAGCTTCCCCGCGCAGCTCTCCGGCGGCCAGCAGCAGCGTGCGGCCATTGCCCGCACCCTGGCCATGCAGCCCAAGGTCATACTGTTCGACGAGCCCACTTCCGCACTGGACCCGGAGATGGTCCAGGAAGTGCTCAACGTGATCCGCGCGCTGGCCGAAGAAGGCCGCACCATGCTGCTGGTCACCCACGAAATGAATTTCGCCCGCCAGGTTTCCAGCGAGGTGGTGTTCCTCCACCAGGGCCTGGTCGAGGAACAGGGTTCCCCCGAGCAGGTCTTCGGGAACCCGCAGTCCGCGCGCTGCAAGCAGTTCATGTCCAGCCACCGCTAACGGAGCAACTTTGCATGAAGAACTATAAGAAGATCCTTCTGGCCGCTGCCGCCACCCTGGCCTTCGGCGCCCACGCGGTCGCCGCCGAGAAGCTGCGCATCGGCACCGAAGGCGCCTACCCGCCCTTCAACGGCATCGACGCCAGCGGCCAGGTGGTCGGCTTCGACCTCGACGTCGGCAAGGCCTTGTGCGCCAAGATGAAGGTCGAGTGCGAGGTGGTCACCTCCGACTGGGACGGCATCATCCCGGCGCTGAACGCCAAGAAGTTCGACTTCATCGTCGCCTCCATGTCGATCACCGACGAGCGCAAGCAGGCGGTGGACTTCACCAACCCCTACTACACCAACAAGCTGCAGTTCGTGGCGCCCAAGTCGGTGGACTTCAAGACCGACAAGGGCTACCTGAAGGGCAAGGTGATCGGTGCCCAGCGCGCGACCATCGCCGGCACCTGGCTTGAGGACAACATGTCCGACACCGTCACCATCAAGCTCTACGACACCCAGGAAAACGCCTACCTGGACCTGTCCTCGGGCCGCCTGGACGGCGTGCTGGCCGACAAGTTCGTGCAGTACGACTGGCTCAAGAGCGACGCCGGCAAGGACTTCGAGTTCAAGGGCCAGCCGGTGTTCGACAACGACAAGATCGGCATCGCCGTGCGCAAGGGCGACCCGCTGCGTGACAAGCTGAACGCCGCCCTGAAGGAAATCGTCGACGACGGCACCTACAAGAAGATCAACGACAAGTACTTCCCCTTCAGCATCTACTGATGCCAGCCCGGCGCGCCCTGTGACCCAGGGCGCGCCCCTTCAGGCGCGATCCCCATGATTTTCGACCTGCACGGTTTCGGCCCGCAGCTGGCGGCCGGCACCCTGATGACGCTCAAGCTGTCCCTGGCCGCGGTCTGCCTCGGCCTGCTCCTCGGGCTGCTCGGCGCCATCGCCAAGACCTCGAAGAATGCCTTGCTGCGCATGCTCGGCGGCGCCTACACCACCCTGGTGCGCGGCGTGCCGGAAACCCTCTGGGTGCTGATGATCTATTTCGGCACCGTGGCCGGGCTGAACGCCCTGGGCGACCTGTTCGGCAAGCCCGACCTGGCCCTGAGCCCCTTCGCCGCCGGCACCTGCGCCCTGGGCCTGTGCTTCGGCGCCTACGCCACCGAAGTCTTCCGCGGCGCCCTGCTGGCCGTGCCCAAGGGCCACCGCGAGGCCGGCCAGGCGCTGGGCCTGTCCGCCCCGCGGATCTTCTGGCGCATCGTCCTGCCGCAGGTGTGGCGCGTGGCCCTGCCGGGCCTGGGCAACCTGTACCTGATCCTGCTCAAGGACACCGCCCTGGTCTCGCTGATCACCCTCGACGAGATCATGCGCAAGGCCCAGGTCGCCTCCAACGCGACCAAGGAGCCGTTCACCTTCTACATGACCGCCGCGCTGATCTACCTGGGCCTGACCGTGTTCGTCATGGCTGCCCTGCACTTCCTGGAGCGCCGCGCCGGCCGCGGTTTCGTGAGGAACGAGCTATGACCGACATGGAGCTGATCCTCAAGTGGCTGCCGAAGATGCTCCAGGGCGCCGGGCTGACCCTCGAGCTGCTGGCCTTCGCCGTGGTCGCCGGCCTGGCCCTGGCCGTGCCGCTGGGCATCGCCCGCGCCTCGCGGCACTGGTACGTGCGCGCGCTGCCCTACACCTACATCTTCTTCTTCCGCGGCACCCCGCTGCTGCTGCAGCTGTTCATCGTCTACTACGGCCTGGCGCAGTTCGACTCGGTGCGCCAGGGCCCGCTCTGGCCGTACCTGCGCGACCCATACTGGTGCGCGCTGCTGACCATGACGCTGCACACCGCGGCCTACATCGCCGAGATCCTCCGCGGCGCCATCCACGCCATCCCGGTGGGTGAAGTGGAAGCCGCGCGGGCCCTGGGCATGTCGCGCCGCCAGGCACTGCTGCACATCATCCTGCCGCGCGCCGCGCGCATCGCCCTGCCGGCCTACAGCAACGAGGTGATCCTCATGCTCAAGGCCAGCGCCGTGGTCTACACCGTGACGCTGTTCGACATCATGGGCATGACTCGCACCATCATCGCCCGCACCTACGAGGCCATGCTGTTCTTCTGCCTCGCCGGGGTGTTCTACCTGGTCATCACCCTGGTCCTCACCCGCCTGTTCCGCCTCGCCGAGCGCTGGCTGCGGGTGGACTCCATGCAGGGGCGCTGACCGGCGCTTCCCGGAGGTGGCGGGGCCGCTATAATCGCCGCCCCGCCACTCACTCCCAGCGCACCGCCGTGGCCAACCGCCTCACCGACGACGTCCTGCTCCAGCGCTTCCAGGCCCTGGACGCCTTCCTGCTTGCCCACCAGGGGTTGTGGCGGCCCAAGCCCTTCACCCTGCTGGAATTGCCCTGGGAAGCCGAGCACCGGGAGCTGGCCGGCTGGCTGCGCGGGCGCGCCCTGGAGCAGGCCGACGCCGCGCACAACAAGCCCGAACGCCTGCCCGCCCCGGCGCCCTTCCCGGAACTGGCGAGCCGCGCCGCGCAGCTGAGCGAAGTCGAGGACCTGCCGTCCCATCCGCTGCCCAGGCTGCCGGCGCAGTTCCAGGTCGACGTGCCCGGGCGCAAATGGCAGCAGATCGAGGCCTTCGCCAGCCGCCTGGACTTCGCCACGCCCTCCGTGCAGTGGCTGGACTGGTGCGCCGGCAAGGGCCACCTCGGACGCCTGCTGGCCCATGGCGGACAGCCGCTGCTGAGCCTGGAGCGCGACCTCGCGCTGGTCAGCGACGGCCAGCGCCTGAGCGACCGCCTGGGGCTGCGCGCCATGCACGTCGAGCAGGACGTGCTCGCCGAAGGCGCCGCCCGCTACCTGCAGCCCGGCCAGACCGCCGTGGCCCTGCACGCCTGCGGCGACCTGCACGTCCAGTTGCTGCGCCTGGCGGCAAGTAAGCGCTGCCGGCAACTGGCGGTGGCGCCCTGCTGCTACAACCGCATCGCCAGCGAGCACTACCAGCCGTTATCCACAGCCGCGGGCGCTTCCCGCCTGAAGCTGGATCAGGACGACCTGCGCCTGCCGCTCGCCGAGACGGTCACCGCCGGTGCCCGGGTACGGCGCCAGCGCGACAACTCCATGGCCCGGCGCCTGGCCTTCGACCTGCTGCAGCGCGAGCTGCGCGGCAAGGACAGCTACCTGCCGGTGCCCTCGGTGCCCACCGACTGGCTGCACAAACCCTTCGCCGACTACTGCCGCGACCTGGCCGCGCTCAAGGGCCTGCCCCGCCCCGCCGAGCGTGACTGGAGCGCGCTGGAGGCCCAAGGCTGGCGGCGCCTGGCCGAGGTGCGCAATCTCGAACTGGTGCGCGGCCTGTTCCGCCGCCCGCTGGAACTCTGGCTGCTACTCGACCGCGCGCTGTTCCTCGTCGAACAGGGCTACCGGGTACGCCTGGGGCGCTTCTGCACCAGCCAGGTCACGCCGCGAAACCTGCTCATTCTCGCCGAGCACGTCTAGTACGAGCGTTCCAGAGAGAAGCCCACAGAACCTGTGGATAACTCTGTTGAGAACATCGGGAAAATCGCCCATGCGGCCCGCTGCTGGCCCGCCGGCGCGGCTCTGTTCGAATTTTGAACAGATCAGATAATTTCTTTTAAAAACATAGTCTTAAGAAAAACCTGAAAAGCGCTGAGGCTTTTTTAGCACTAGCCGCCAAGCCATGCCCCGGCATTGTGCATAAGCACTGCTGCCGGGGCCGCGTCGCACACCGAGCGGGCACATCCTGTTTCGCGGAACGCTCGCATAGTGCTTTCAGGAACGGATTGTTGCTCATTTGCAACAATCCGCTATTTGTCATTAGCTGCCTAGGCAGTATTATTTCGAAACAGATTTCCTGCCTAGACAGTTATTAGCCTTGCCATGGATCACTACCACGTCACGGACTTCCCGTTCAGGGGCTCGATCGGCCAGTTGCTGGGGCTGGCGGCCATCCTCAAGGACCGCCTGCTGGACAAGCACCTGATCCACCTGGACATCACCGCCGCGCAGTTCAAGGTGCTGTTCTTCATCGGCCAGAACCGCGCCAACACCCCGGGCGAGCTGTGCCGCGAGCTGTCCATCGACAGCGGCTCGATGACGCGCATGCTCGATCGCCTGGCGAAGAAAGACCTGCTGCTGCGCCAGCCCTGCCCCAACGACCGGCGCAGCGTGCGCCTGCAGCTCAGCCCCGCCGGCGAGGCGGTGAACGCCCAGGCGCCACAGATCGCCGTGCGGGCGATGAACGAACTGGTCGGCTGCCTCAGCCCCGAGGAACTGCTGACTCTCACCCGGCTGCTGGACAAGATCCTCGCCAGCCATGGCGTCGCGCCCGGCGCGACCCAGGAGAAGTAGGCCATGCGTGCATTCCGCTTACCCGCCGCTACCCTGCTGGCCAGCGCCGTGGCGCTGGCCGGCTGCGTCAGCTCCTCGGGCCTGGCGCCCAACGGCAAGGCGCTCGACAGCGCCTCGCTGCAGGCTGGCCGCAGCCTCGACGGCACACCGCTGTCCAGTGCCGCCTGGCCACGCCGGAACTGGTGGAGCAGCCTGGGCGACGCCCAGCTCGACAGCCTGATCGACGAGGCCCTGAAAGGCGCACCGGACCTGCAGATCGCCGACGCCCGCGCGCGCCAGGCCGCCGCCGCGGCCAACGCCGCCGATGCCGAGCGCATGCCTACGCTCAATGGCAAGGCCAGCTATGCGGGCATCCGCGCGCCCACCAGCGTGCTCCCCGCGCCAACGGGCGGGCATTATTCGGCGGTGAAGTACCTGTCCCTGGGCTTCAACTACGATTTCGACCTCTGGGGCGGCCAGCGCGCCGCCTGGGAAGCCGCCCTCGGCCAGGCCAACGCCGCCGAGGTGGACCGCCAGGCCGCGGCCATCACCCTCTCGGCCAACGTCGCCCGCGCCTATAGCGAGCTGGGCCACGCCTTCGCCGTGCGCGACCTGTCCCGCGACGAGCTGGAACGTTCGCAGCGCCTGTTCGAGCTCAGCCGCAAGCGCATGGACGCCGGCCTGGACAGCAAGGTGCAGTTGCAGCAGACGCAAACCCAGGTGGCCAGTGCCCGCCAGCAGCTGGCCGCCGCCGAACAGCAGATCGCCAGCGACCGCATCGCCCTGGCCGTGCTGCTCGGCCAGGGGCCGGACCGCGGCCTCGACCTGCAGCGCCCGCAAGCGCTCAAGACCGACGCCCTGAGCCTGCCGCCGAACCTGCCGGCGGAACTGCTCGGCCGCCGCCCGGACATAGTCGCCGCACGCTGGCGCGTCGAGGCCGCGGGCAAGGACATCCGGGCGGCGAAGACGCAGTTCTACCCGAACCTCAACCTGGGCGCGATGGTCGGCCTGGCCAGCATGCACACCAGCGACCTGCTGGAGGCGCCGAGCCGCTTCTTCCAGGTCGCCCCGGCCATCTCCCTGCCGCTGTTCGACGGCGGCCGCCTGCGCGCCAACCTGGCCGGTAAGGACGCGGACTACGATCTGGCCGTGGCGCAGTACAACAAGACCCTGGTCGGCGCCCTGGGCGAGGTCAGCGACGACCTCAGCCAACTGCGCTCGCTGGAGCAGCAACTGGTCGACCAGCGCGAGGCCCGCGACATCGCCAAGTCCAACTTCGAACTGGCCATGCGCCGCTATGGCGAAGGCGTCGGCAACTACCTCGACGCCCTCAGCGTGCAGCAACAGCTGCTGCTCGCCGAGCGCCAACTGGCCAACCTGGAAGCCCAGCGCATCGACCTCTCCGTCCAGCTGGTGCAAGCCCTGGGCGGCGGCTTCCAGGCCGACTCCGTTCCCCCGTCTTCCGCCCCGCTCGCCCAGGCGGGCGCAGCTGCCGTGCACTAAGAGGCAACCGCCATGACCACCGATACCCAAGAAACCACCGGCGGCAACCCCCAGCGCAAGCGCTGGCTGCTGATCCTGCTGGTCGTCGTCATCCTCGCCGGCATCGCCGCGGCGCTCTGGGAGTTCCTCTACGGGCGCTGGCACGAAGACACCGACGATGCCTACGTCAACGGCAACGTGGTGCAGATCACCCCGCAGATCACCGGCACCGTGGTCAGCATCGGCGCCGACGACGGCAACCTGGTGCACAAGGGCCAGGTGCTGGTGAAGTTCGACCCCAGCGACGCCGACGTGGCCCTGCAGCAGGCCGAAGCCAACCTGGCGCGCACCGTGCGCCAGGTGCGCGGGCTGTTCAGCAACGTCGACGGCTACAAGGCCGACGTCGCCGCGAAGAAGGTCGCCCTGGCCAAGGCCGAGGCCGACTTCAAGCGCCGCCAACACCTGGCCGACGACGGCGCCATCTCCCGCGAGGAACTGGCCCACGCCCGCGACGCGCTGGACACCGCGCGCAGCTCGCTGACCAGCGCCGAGCAGCAACTGGACACCAACCGCGCGCTGGTGGACGACACCGTCGTCGCCTCCCACCCCGACGTCAAGGCGGCCGCCGCCAAGCTGCGCCAGGCCTACCTGGACGACGCCCGCGCGGTGATAGTCGCGCCGGTGACCGGCTACGTGGCCAAGCGCACCGTGCAGGTCGGCCAGCGCGTGCAACCGGGCACCGCGCTGATGGCGGTGATCCCCCTGGAGCAGGTGTGGATCGACGCCAACTTCAAGGAAACCCAGCTGCAGCACATGCGCATCGGCCAGCCGGTGGAAATCCGTTCGGACCTCTACGGCAGCTCGGTCAAGTACCAGGGCAGCGTGGAAAGCCTGGGCGTGGGCACCGGCAGCGCCTTCTCCCTGCTGCCGGCGCAGAACGCCACCGGCAACTGGATCAAGATCGTCCAGCGCGTGCCCGTGCGCATCCGCGTCGACGCCAGGCAACTGGACGAGCATCCGCTGCGCATCGGTCTGTCGATGGACGTCAACGTCGACCTGCACGACCAGAGCGGCCCCGCCCTGTCGCAGCAGCCGCCGAAGGAAGCGCTGTTCTCCACCGACGTCTACCAGCAGCAGCTGGCCTCGGCGGACCAGCTCATCGAGCAGCTGATCCACGCCAACATGGCCGACGGCCGCAGCCGCAGCACCGCCGCGCGCTGAGTCCGGAAGCATCATGAGCGAGAACAGCAGCAACGGCGCCTTCAGCCCGCCCAGCCTGGTGATGGCCACCATCGGCCTGTCCCTGGCGACCTTCATGCAGGTGCTGGACACCACCATCGCCAACGTCGCCCTGCCGACCATCTCCGGCAACCTCGGGGTGAGCGCCGAGCAGGGCACCTGGGTGATCACCTCCTTCGCGGTGAGCAACGCCATCGCCCTGCCGCTGACCGGCTGGCTGAGCCGCAAGGTCGGCGAGGTGCGGCTGTTCATCGCCGCCACCCTCCTCTTCGTGATCGCCTCCTTCCTCTGCGGCGTGGCCCAGCAGATGGGCACGCTGGTGGGCTTCCGGGCGCTGCAGGGCTTCGTCGCCGGGCCGCTGTACCCGATCACCCAGACGCTGCTGATCTCCATCTACCCGCCGGCCAAGCGCGGCATGGCCCTGGCGCTGCTGGCCATGGTCACGGTGGTGGCGCCCATCGCCGGGCCGATCCTCGGCGGCTGGATCACCGACAGCTACAGTTGGCCGTGGATCTTCTTCATCAACGTGCCCATCGGCCTGTTCGCCGCCTTCGTGGTCTACCAGCAACTGAAGAAACGCCCGGTGGTGATCAAGCATGCGCCCATGGACTACATGGGGCTGATCCTGCTGGTCCTCGGCGTGGGCGCCCTGCAGATCGTGCTCGACAAGGGCAACGACCTGGACTGGTTCGAGTCGAACTTCATCGTCGGCGGCACCGTGGTGTCGGCCATCGCCCTGGCGGCCTTCGTCATCTGGGAACTGACCGACAAGCACCCGATCGTCAACCTGCGCCTGTTCGTGCACCGCAACTTCACCTTCGGCACCCTGGCGCTGGTGGGCGGCTACGCCGGCTTCTTCGGCATGAACCTGCTGCTGCCGCAGTGGCTGCAGACGCAGATGGGCTACACCGCCACCTGGGCGGGCCTGGCCGCGGCGCCGATCGGCATCCTGCCGGTGTTCCTCTCGCCGCTGGTCGGACGCTACGCCAACAACTTCGACCTGCGCATCCTCGCCGGCCTGGCCTTCCTGGTGATGTCCGTCACCAGCTTCATGCGCGCCGCCTTCAACACCGAGGTCGACTACTACCACATCGCCCTGGTGCAGACGCTCATGGGCCTGGGCGTGGCCTTCTTCTTCATGCCCATCCTCAGCATCCTGCTCTCCGACCTGCCGCCGGACCAGATCGCCGACGGCTCGGGCCTGGCCACCTTCCTGCGCACCCTGGGCGGCAGCTTCGCGGCCTCCCTCACCACCTGGATCTGGGACCGCCGCGCCACGCTGCACCACGCCCACCTGACGGAAAGCCTGAGCACCTACGACCCGGCCACCCGCGACGCCCTGGACCTGCTCGGCGGCGCCAACCAGCACGGCGCGGCCATGCTCGACCGCATCGTCGAAGGCCAGGCCTACATGCTCTCCACGGTGGAATACTTCACCCTGCTCGGCTGGCTGTTCCTGACCCTGCTGGCCATCATCTGGCTGGCCAAGCCCCCCTTCGGCGCCAAGCCGGGAGCGGCCGCCAGCGGCCACTGAGCGAACGGGCACAGGCTGAAAAATCAGAGGTTTACACCGCCCGGCGCGTGGCTATAATGGCGTCCCTCCTTGCCGGTATAGCTCAGCTGGTAGAGCAACTGACTTGTAATCAGTAGGTCCCGGGTTCGACTCCTGGTGCCGGCACCATCTTTCTCAAGACGACTTGGGCTCACCTTCGGGTGGGCCCAAGTCGTTCTTGCCGCAAGGAAAAGCTCTATCTCCGGGGTTGTACCGGCGAAGAAACTTTTTGCCTTGAGTGGAATCTAATTACGCCTTATAGATGCCGCTGAGTTTCGCGTCCTTCTCAGGTCCATCCGCCGTCCAGCAGCCTAGAATAGCCAGAGTGTGTTTACGGGTTTACTCCCCAGGTCCGATGCATATAATTGCCGCCTTTTCCACCAGATCGCCCAGATCGGCAGCTGTCCCGCACCTGCCGGTACCCCATGGATGGCGGATTCGCAAGAACCGGATGGATTCGCCGGAGGCACTGTGTTGACTTCTTCGCCCTCTGCATCACCCCCAAAGGGGCAGAGTTCGCCTTCCGCGCCCGAGCGGGTGGCCATCCTGCTGTCGACGTACAACGGCGAACGCTTTCTCGCCGAACAACTCGACTCCCTGATCGCCCAGACCCACAAGGACTGGACGATCTATGCCTCCGACGATGGCTCCAGCGATGCGACATTGGACATCCTAGCGAAGTACCGTGCGCAGCTTGGCGATGACCGCCTCGTCATTGTGCAAGGCCCCCGCCAGGGGTTCGCGGCGAACTTCCTGAGCCTGCTGGCCCGGGAAGAAATCCAGGCCCCTTATTTCGCTTTCTGCGACCAGGATGACCTCTGGATCCCCGAGCGACTCGCGATGGGGCTGGATTGGATGCGCGGCCTTCCCGCCGATCGCCCGGCGCTTTTCTGCTCCAGGACGCAGCTTATCGACAGCGGTGGCAAGCCCATTGGGCTGTCGCCCCTGTTCCTGCGCCCACCGACTTTCGAAAACGCCCTGGTGCAAAGCATCGCGGGCGGCAACACCATGCTGTTCAATGCATCGACCCGGGAGTTGTTGCGACAGACGCCGAAGGGCGAACACATCATTTCCCACGACTGGTGGACCTACCTGCTGGTGACCGGTTGTGGTGGCCACGTGTCCTACGATCCGCGGCCGACGGTCGATTATCGTCAGCATGGCCGAAACCTTGTCGGCTCCAACGCAAGCCTTCAGGAGCGTGTCGTGCGGGTATGCAAGATGTTCAAGGGCACCTTTCGTGAATGGATGGATGCCAACCTGCACGCCTTGACGGTTTTCCGCCCCCACCTGACCCCGGATCACCAGTTGACCCTGCAGCTATTCGAGCAGGCCCGAGCATCGGCACTTCCCAAGCGCCTGCAACTGATCCGAAAATCTGGCGTCCACAGGCAGTCTCCACTGGGTACCCTGGGCCTGACCGCCGCCGCCATCCTCCATAGGATTTAATACAATGACCATCCTCGTGACCGGCAGCGCCGGCTTCATCGGCGCCAACTTCGTTCTCGACTGGCTGGCAGGCAATGACGAAAAGGTCATCAGCCTCGACAAGCTGACCTACGCCGGCAACCGCCAGAACCTGGCCAGCCTGGACGGCGACGAGCGGCACGTATTCGTGCACGGTGACATCGGCGATGGCGAACTGGTCTCCCGCCTGCTGGCCGAGCACCAACCCCGCGCCATACTGAACTTCGCCGCTGAATCCCACGTCGACCGCTCCATCCACGGCCCGGAAGACTTCATCCAGACCAATATCGTCGGCACCTTCCGCCTGCTGGAAGCGGTGCGCGCCTACTGGAACGGCCTTGGCGACGAGCCCAAAGCCGCCTTCCGCTTCCTCCACGTCTCCACCGACGAGGTCTACGGCTCGCTGGGCCCGAATGACCCGGCCTTCCGAGAAAGCAACAAGTACGAGCCGAACAGCCCCTACTCGGCCTCCAAGGCCGCATCCGACCACCTGGTCCGCGCCTACCACCACACCTACGGGCTGCCGGTGCTGACCACCAACTGCTCGAACAACTACGGCCCCTATCACTTCCCCGAGAAGCTGATCCCGCTGGTCATCCACAACGCCCTCGCCGGCAAGCCGCTGCCGATCTACGGCGACGGCCAGCAGGTCCGCGACTGGCTGTACGTAAAGGACCACTGCGCCGCCATCCGCCGCGTGCTGGAAGCCGGCCAACTGGGCGAGACCTATAACGTCGGCGGCTGGAACGAGAAAGCCAATATCGACGTGGTCCATACCCTGTGCGACATCCTCGACCAGGAGCAGCCGCGGACCGACGGACGGAGCTACCGCGAGCAGATCACCTTCGTCAAAGATCGCCCCGGTCATGATCGCCGCTACGCCATCGACGCCACCCGCCTCGAACGCGAGCTGGGCTGGAAACCGGCGGAAACCTTCGAGACCGGCATCCACAAGACCGTGCGCTGGTACCTGGACAACCAGGCCTGGGTGAACAACGTCACCAGCGGCGCATACCGTGAATGGGTAGGTAAGCAGTACGCATGAACAAGATTCTTCTACTCGGCGCCAACGGCCAGGTCGGCTGGGAACTCCAGCGTGCCCTCGCGCCCCTGGCGCAACTGGTGGTCTGTGACCGGCAACGGGCCGACCTGAGCGACCTCGCGGGGCTGGCCCGGCTGGTCGCCGAAGAACGTCCCGACGTGATCGTCAATGCCGGCGCCTACACCGCGGTGGACAAGGCCGAAAGCGACGTCGACGCCGCCCGCCGGATCAATGCCGAGGCAGTCGCGACCCTGGCCCAGGCTACGCGGGAAGTCGATGCCTGGCTGGTGCACTACTCCACCGACTACGTCTTCGACGGCAGCGGCGACGCGCCCTTCGAGGAAGACGCCGTCACCGGCCCCCTGGGCGTCTATGGCCAGACCAAGCTGGAAGGCGAGCTTGCCATCCGCGAGAGCGGCTGCCGCCACCTGATCTTCCGCACCAGCTGGGTCTATGCCGCGCGCGGGGCGAACTTCGCCAAGACCATGCTGCGCCTGGCCAAGGAGCGCGACGAACTGCGCGTCATCGCCGACCAGGTGGGCGCACCGACCAGCGCCGAACTGATCGCCGACGTCACCGCTCTGGCGCTGCTGCGCCTGGCCCATGATGCCGGCCTGCGCGAACGCGTCAGCGGTACCTATCATCTGGTCGCCAGCGGCGAGACCAGTTGGCACCGCTATGCCCAATTCGTCATCGGCGAAGCCATCCGCCTGGGCGCCGGCCTGCGCGCCACGCCAGAACGCATCGCCCCCATCGCCACCAGCGAATATCCGCTGCCGGCGAAACGCCCGGCCAACTCGCGCCTGGCCAACGACAAGCTGCAACGCACCTTCGGCCTGGTACTGCCCACCTGGGAGTACCATGTCCAACGCATGATCCGGGAACTGGTAGACCAGGGAGCAATATGAAACGCAAAGGCATCATCCTCGCCGGGGGTTCCGGCACCCGCCTGCATCCGGCGACCCTGGCCATCTCCAAGCAGCTGCTGCCGGTCTACGACAAGCCGATGATCTACTACCCGCTCAGCACCCTGATGCTGGCGGGCATCCGCGACATCCTGATCATCTCCACCCCGCAGGACACCCCGCGCTTCGAGCAACTGCTCGGCGACGGCAGCCAGTGGGGCCTGAACCTGCAGTACGCCGTGCAACCGTCCCCGGATGGCCTGGCCCAGGCGTTCCTGATCGGCGAGGAGTTCATCGGCAACGACCTCTGCGCCCTGGTGCTGGGCGACAATATCTACCACGGCCACGACTTCCAGGAACTGCTGGTCAGCGCCATGCAGCGCACCTCCGGCGCCAGCGTGTTCGCCTACCACGTGCATGATCCGGAACGTTACGGCGTGGTCGAGTTCAATGCCGACGGCAAGGCCATCAGCCTCGAGGAAAAGCCGGTCAAACCGAAGTCCAGCTACGCGGTGACCGGCCTGTACTTCTACGACAACCAGGTGATCGACATCGCCAAGAACATCAAGCCCTCCGCCCGTGGCGAACTGGAGATCACCGACGTCAACAAGGCCTACCTGGAAGCCGGCAAGCTTTCCGTGGAGATCATGGGCCGCGGCTACGCCTGGCTGGACACCGGCACCCACGACTCGCTGCTGGAAGCCAGCCACTTCATCGCCACCCTGGAAAACCGCCAGGGCCTGAAGGTCGCCTGCCCGGAAGAGATCGCCTTCCGCCAGAAGTGGATCAGCGCCGAGCAGCTCGAAACCCTGGCCGTCCCGCTGGCCAAGAATGGCTATGGCCAATACCTGAAACGCCTGCTGGTCGAGACCGTCTACTGATGAAAGCTACCCGTCTTGCAATCCCGGAAGTGGTCCTGATCGAACCCAAGGTCTTCGGCGACGACCGCGGGTTCTTCTTCGAAAGCTTCAACCACCAGCAATTCGAGGAAGCCATCGGCCGCCCGGTGAAGTTCGTCCAGGACAACCATTCGCGCTCCTCGAAGGGCGTGCTGCGCGGCCTGCACTACCAGCTCCAGAATCCCCAGGGGAAACTGGTGCGCGTGGTCAACGGCGAAGTCTTCGACGTCGCCGTCGACATGCGCCGCTCCTCGCCGACATTCGGCAAATGGGTAGGCGCCCTGCTGAGCGCAGAGAACAAGCACCAGCTGTGGGTACCGGAAGGTTTCGCCCATGGCTTCGTGGTGCTGTCGGACTCGGCGGACTTCCTCTACAAGACCACCGACTACTACGCCCCGCAGCATGAGCGCTGCCTGGCCTGGAACGATACCGAGGTGGGCGTGGACTGGATGCTCGAGCGTCTCGGCGGCGTCACGCCGCAGCTCTCGGCCAAGGATCAGGTTGGAAATCCGTTCGACAAGGCCGAATACTACCCATGAACCCCCACGCCGCCGCCCCCCTGTCGCCCCGCTCAATGCTCAGCAGCATCTGGGGCAACTGGCAACTGATCATTCAGATGACCCAGCGCGAGGTGATCGGACGCTACAAGGGCTCCGTCATGGGGCTGCTGTGGTCGTTCCTGAACCCCCTGTTCATGCTCACCGTCTACACCTTCGTGTTCTCGGTCGTGTTCAAGGCTCGCTGGGGGGGAGGCGAAAACGAGACCAGAGCGCAGTTCGCCGTGATCCTGTTCGCAGGGATCATAGTCCATAGCTTGTTCGCCGAAGTGCTCAATCGCGCTCCTGGCCTGATTCTGGGTAACGTGAACTACGTGAAGAAGGTGGTGTTCCCGCTGGAGATACTACCCGTCATCAGCCTTGGCGCAGCGCTCTTCCACTGCCTGATCAGCGTGCTGGTGCTGTTGGCAGCGCAGCTCCTGCTCTCCCACGAGATCACCTGGACGGTCGTGCTGCTGCCCGTGGTACTGATGCCCCTGGCGATCCTCACGCTGGGCCTGGCCTGGCTGCTGGCCTCCCTGGGCGTATATTTGCGCGACGTAGGGCAGACGATCGGCATTATCACCACGGTGATGCTGTTCCTTTCCCCGGTGTTCTTCCCGGTCACCGCCCTCCCCGAGCACCTGCGGCCGATGATGATGCTCAACCCCCTGACATTCATCATCGAACAGAGCCGGGAGGTATTGATCTGGGGACACCTTCCCAACTGGCACGGCCTGGCTCTCTACACCATGGCCGCAATCGCGAGTGCCTGGCTGGGTTACGCCTGGTTCCAGATGACGCGCAGGGGTTTTGCGGATGTCCTCTAACGATGTAGCCATCCGCGTCAGCGGAATCAGCAAGTGTTTCAGCATCTACGGCAAGCCACAGGATCGCCTGAAACAGGCGCTGGTTCCCCGTCTGCAGAGGTTGCTCGGCAAGCCGCCGAAAACCTACGGACGCGAGTTCTGGGCCCTGCGCGACGTCAGCTTCGAAGTAGCGCGTGGCGAAACGGTGGGCATAGTCGGGCGCAACGGCTCGGGCAAGTCGACACTGCTGCAGATCATCTGCGGCACCCTGATGCCGACCAGCGGCAACGTCGAGACCTTCGGCCGGGTAGCTGCGCTCCTGGAGCTCGGGTCGGGCTTCAACCCGGAGTTCAGTGGACGCGAGAACGTCTACCTGAACGCTTCGGTGCTGGGCCTGAACCGTGAGGAGGTAGACGAGCGTTTCGACAGCATCGCCGCCTTCGCCGACATTGGTGAGTTCATCGACCAGCCGGTCAAGACCTACTCCAGCGGCATGTCGGTTCGTCTGGCGTTCGCCGTCCAGGCTCAGATAGACCCGGACATCCTCATCGTCGACGAAGCCCTCTCGGTGGGCGACGCGCGCTTCCAGGTCAAATGCTTCGAACGCCTACGCCAACTCAAAGAGAATGGCACCAGCATCCTGTTGGTCAGCCACTCCAGCGAACAGATCGTCACCCACTGCAACCGTGCCATTCTGCTGGATTCCAGTCAGGTTCACATGGCTGGCGAGCCGCGCAAGGTGATGAACCGCTACATGGACCTGCTCTTCGGTCGCGACAAACGCTCAGAAGCGGTGCAGCCCGATGCTCCTGACGAGGCCGCCGCCGAGCTTCCGACCGAAGCCGCCTTGCCCAGCCAGGTCAGCCTGGATCAGGACCTATACTCGACACGGCAGCACTACAACCCCCACGAGTACCGCTGGGGCGACGGTGCCGCCACCATCCTCGATTTCGATCTCCGGGCCGACGGCAAGCCGTTCTCCCACAGCGTGGACCCCGGTGCACGTATCACCCTGGACATCGCCATTCGCTTCAACCACCTGGTGGTCAACCCGATCCTCGGCTTTAACGTGAAGACCACCGAGGGGGTAACCATTTTCGGCACCAACTCCTACCTCCAGGAATGTACACAGTTCCAGGCCCAGGGCGAGGAAGGCACGGTAGTGACCGCCAGGCTGCAGTTCCACAACCGTCTGACCTGCGGCGACTACTTCCTGTCCCTGGGCATCGCCTCTCGTCAAGGTGAGGACGTCATTCCCCACGACCGCCGCTATGACTCGATCCACCTCGTGGTCTCCCCGACCAACGCCATCTATGGCCTGGTGGATCTGGCGCTGAACATGGAAATCGCTCAGGTACCCGTTGATGCTGCAACTTGAAACTCTAGGCTACGTCTTCAACGAGTCCCTGCGGCTCTGGTCGCGCCCCGATTACCCGGGGATCGACTACAGCGACGGGGATGCCGCCGAGCAACGCCTGGCCAGGATCGTCGGCAGTGCCAATGACCTCTCGACCTTCTCCAGTGAACTGCGTAATCAGTGCCTGGACTGGCTGACCATCTATCACTTGAGTTCCCAGCGCGGCAACGTGCTGCGCCCGTTCGAGCGCCAGCTCAAAGGACGAGTCCTCGAGATAGGCGCGGGCTGCGGGGCCATCAGCCGCTTCCTCGGAGAGAATGGTGGGCAGATTCTCGCCCTGGAAGGCAGCCCCCGAAGAGCGGCTATCGCCGCGAGCCGCACCCGCGACCTGGAAAACATCACGGTGCTGGCCGAGCGCTTCGACGATTTCCACTGCGGGGAGCAGTTCGACGCAATCACTCTGATCGGCGTCCTGGAATATGCCAGCATGTTCAGCACCGGCGACACGCCGGCCCTGAACATGCTCAGCAAGGTGCGACAGTTGCTGAAGCCCGATGGCCACCTGTTCATCGCCATCGAGAACCAACTCGGCCTGAAGTACTTCGCAGGCGCACCGGAGGATCATCTGGGCGTCGCCATGTACGGCATAGAAGGTCGATATCGGCCCGGCCAGCCACAGACCTTCGGGCGCCACGCTCTGGCCGAACTGGTCGGCCGGGCCGGATTCTCCACCCTGGAGTTCCTCGCGCCATTCCCCGACTACAAGGTACCGCGCTCAATCATCACCGAACGCGGTAGCCGCGAGCCTGGTTTCGACGCAGCCGCGTTGGCCTGGCAGAACCTTAGGACCGATCCCCAGCTTCCCGCCTCGACCCATTTCAACCTGCAGCGCACCTGGCCCACGGTATTCGACAACGACCTGGGAATCGATCTGGCCAACTCGTTTATCGTGGTCGCCTCGCCAGGAGCCCGAGGCGCCGTCGACGAGGAGGTTCTCGCCTATCATTACACGACCGACCGGAACGCCCCCTTCTGCAAGGAAGCGACTTTCGTACGGGAGCAGAGCGGCAAGACCCGGGTTCGCTACCGCAAGCTGTCGGAGCAGGCGAACGTCATAGCCGAGGCCCCCTTCCGCTTCGAACTACCGGCCGAGGACGACTATCGCGTCGGCCGTCTGCTTAGCCAGGACTTCTTCGAACGCCTTGCCGCGCCGGACTGGACCATCGAACAGATCGCCAGCCTGATCCGGGACTACCTTCGCCACCTCGAAACGCTGCTCGAGCAGCTCGGCGAGGCCAGCCACCTGAACCACAGCAAGGCACAACTCCCGGGGCGCTTCATCGATGCGCTACCGCACAATATCGTGCTGACCGACGAAGGCGTCCCGCAACTGTTCGATATCGAATGGGTCGCCCAAGATGGCGTCGAGCTGGGGCACATTCTGTGCCGCGGCCTGTTGCTGCTGATCGGTCAGGCGAACAATCTCGCCCCGCCCGACGGGATACTGGAGATCAGCCGTCAGCAGTTGGTGGAGCGCCTCCTGGAGGCTGCCGGAGTCCCACTGGGTGAGGGAGACTTCCAGCGCTACCTGGCGCAGGAGAGTGCCTTCGTACGCTCGGTACTGGGACTGCCCGAAACCATTCAGGACATCTGGCGTTCCGACGAGCTGCTGACCACGCCCTCGAAGAGGCAGACCTGCGTCTACTACTGTGCCAGCGCGGAAAGCTTCGACGAAATCCGTAGCGCGCGCCACGCGCTACGCGACGGCCGCCAGCAGGTCCGCCTGCACCTGCACGCCGCCGACAACGACATCGGCCAGTTGCGCTTCGACCCCGTCGCGGAACCGGGCTGGTTCATCCTCCACGAAGTCAACATCCGGACCCCGGACGGCCAAGACCTCTGGCGCCTTTCGGAGCAAGACCAGGCGCCGTACAGCTGGGGGATCCACCAGGTCGCCGGCGCACAGCCGGACCAGTGGCTGTATTACGCAGTGAACGACGACCCGCAAATGACCCTGCCAGTCCCAGAGGGGCAGCGCAGCCTAGTCATAGATGTCGACATCGAGTTGCTGGGCGAGGAAAGGATCGTCGATCGTCTGCGCGCAGCGAACCACCGGATCGGCGCCGTGGAACACCAGCTCTCCCAGGCAGAGGCCCTGAAGGCCGGCGTCGAGCAGCAGAAAGCGCAACTGGAGCGGCAGGCTGCAGAACTGAACGAGCGCTACCAGCGCGTCCTGGGCGAGAACGAGGCCATCAAGGCGTCCCGGACCTTCAAGGCCCTGCAGAAGGTCGCCCGTGTGAAGAACCTGGTCCGGGCACGTCCCGTCAGCAAGTAGCGATTATCCGAAATTCCGTGAAGGCCGATAAATGACCGAAGCAAAGAACGACCCCTCCTTCGCCGCCCTATCCCGGCGCGATAGCGATACTGCGAACGATATGCTGCAGGACCAGGCGAAACTGCTCGCCTTCTACTTGCCACAGTATCATCGGGTGAAGGAAAACTCGGAATGGTGGGGTCCAGGGTTCACCGAATGGACCAACGTGGCTCGCGGCCGGCCGAATTTCGACGGCCACTACCAGCCGCACATCCCCCGCGATCTCGGCTTTTACGACCTGTATCACCCAGACGTCATGTACGAGCAGGCGGAAATGGCCAAGCTGTACGGTCTGCACGGCTTCTGCTTCTATCATTACTGGTTCAGCGGACGCCGAATCCTTGAGCGCCCCGTCGACAACTTCCTGAAGACCGACATCGATATCAACTTCTGCCTCTGCTGGGCCAATGAGAACTGGACCAGAACCTGGGACGGTGACACCAAGAGCGTCCTGCTCGCCCAGAACTATGCGGAAGATGACGACGCCAAATTCATCGAATCGCTGCTTCCCTATTTCAACGACAAGCGCTACATCCTCGTAGATGGCAAGCCCTTGCTCGTCGTCTATCGCGCCAAGGATATCCCGGCCCCCTCCGCGAGCTTTGCCAAATGGCGCCAGCTTGCCCAGGCACATGGTTTCCCGGGCCTGCATATTGCTGTAGTGGATTTCTATGACATCACCACAGCTACCGAGGTGGATGCCGACGCTCTGGTGGAATTCCCGCCCCACAAGTTCAACGGCCCCGGTAGTACGCCGGACAGGTTCCCAGAGATCAGAAATCCAGAGTTCGCTGGCTCCATTGTCGACTACAACAAGGTAATCGCCCAAAGCCTTAACCGCGAGGTACCGCCATTCAAGTTGTACCGCGGCATCATTCCCAGCTGGGACAATACTGCACGTCGACAGAACACACCGACAACCATTATCAACGCCAATCCGGAGTCCTATGGCGAATGGTTGCGTTATCTACGTGCCTATACCCGCCAGCATCTCCCCTCCAGCGAGGATAATTTCATCTTCATCAATGCCTGGAACGAGTGGGGAGAAGGCTGTCACCTGGAACCCGACCAGAAATGGGGCCTGCAATACCTCGAACAGACGCTGAAGTCATCCTACTACGGCGAAGCGGAGAACGACCTGAATACCCTCCGCAAGGTACAGATTGAAAGGGTCGCCCAGATTCAGGCACGTAACCAGGCGAGTACCTCGCCAAGTTCACAGATCACGCCATCGGCCATAACTCAGCAACTGAACGATTACCAGCCACGTCCACACAGTGCCACCGCGCACATTGCGGCACAGCGCCTCAACCAATGGCCACTGCTCTATAAGGTCGCCCGGCTTGGCTACCGCGCACTTCGTCGTATCAGGGGCTGAAATGGTCAGGAGCGTGGCCGTCGTTGCCCATTTCGACGTCAACAACGTACTGGAGGAAAACTTCCGACAGGTCATCAGTTGCCTCAGCCAAACGTTCGACGCCGTCATCCTGGTTTCAACCAGCGACTTGATGCCTGCTGAAACATCCTCACTGGGGAAGAATGTCACGATCATCCTCAGGCCGAACTTCGGTTATGACTTCTACAGCTATCGGGTTGGTGTTCAGCATGCATTGCAATATGCAGAGCTCGAGCACTTGGTATTGGTGAACTCGAGCTTCGTCATCAGTAGCAGCGCCATCTTCTCGCGAACACTGCAAGCGCTGCTGTCTCAGGCTTCGCAGTATGACGTCGTTGGCATCACCGAATCGCGTCAATTCCACTGGCACCTGCAGTCGTACTTGCTGCTGCTGTCGCGCCGCATGTTCCGCGCGCCAGGTTTCGCCGCGTTCCTTGAGGGAATTCGTCCACTCAACTCGAAGTTCGAAGTCATCCTGGCCTATGAGCTAGGGCTTTCCAGGCTGATCGATGAGATGCAGCTGAAAGCCTGCGCGCTCTTCCAACCGGATAGGCAGACACGGCTGACAGCCTATTGCAACTGGATGCGAGTTCTACTGCGCGACGCCAGCATCTCCGACTTGGTCAGGCTCAAACCGTTGCGCCACCTCCGTGAAGTCAACTGGACTCACTTCGGTGCGACACAGATCGCACAGGAGTTCGGCCTGATCAAAGCCGAAGTGTTGCGCAACAATCCTCATCGGATTCAGGCCAAGAGCATTCTCGACAGTTGCACCACGGAGTCCCGGAGCAGCATTCAATTGCTGCTGGAACACTCGAAAAAGCACTACAGTACCGACAGCTCCGGCCTCTCCACTCTCCAATCAGCCGCACCGGGAGTCCCGGTGATTCGTACACTTAGCTACGGTCGTCCAGGGGCCAGGGGCGTCAGGATCGCAGTGGTGCTGCACCTGTACTACGTCGACCTGATCGGAGAAATATGTTCCTATCTGAAGAACATCGTTGAGCCCTTCGATCTATACATCACTACTCCGTTCGAGGGTGACATCAAGGAAATCCTCGACCGTTTCAGCCTGCTAGCACATAGCGTGACCGTCTGTGTGACGGAGAATCGCGGCCGTGATATCGGCCCCTTCGTCGCTCTGTACCGCAGTGGACGGCTCGACGGCTATCTGGCGGTGCTGAAGCTGCACTCTAAGAAGAGTAAGTACAGCGACCTCGGCAGTACCTGGCGCAACAGGCTCTATAACAGCCTGGCAGGAGACTCATTGACAGTACGAAGGACTATTCACCTCTTCGAAGACTCATGCATCGGCATCATTGGACCCCATTATTACTACTTGAGTCACGACAGTTTCTGGGGCGCCAACCAGATAATGGTGGAGCGACTTCTACGAGCAGTCGGCGCTCTGGAAGAGGAATCCCGGGCACAGCTGGGCTTTTTCGCAGGCTCCATGTTCTGGTTCAGTCCAGCAGTTCTCAAGCCAATCAAATGCCTGAACGATGACGAACTGCTATTCGAACCGGAATCAGGAATGCAGGACGGAACGTTAGCGCACGCCATCGAGAGAATTTTTTGCGAGCTGGCCAGGAATCGGGGCTACATTACAAGCAGCCTAGAGCTGG
Source organism: Pseudomonas sp. PI1 (assembly GCF_000812405.1). Taxonomy (NCBI): domain Bacteria; kingdom Pseudomonadati; phylum Pseudomonadota; class Gammaproteobacteria; order Pseudomonadales; family Pseudomonadaceae; genus Pseudomonas; species Pseudomonas sp. PI1. Next base: position 116,593 of record NZ_JWMC01000078.1, on the reverse strand, counting down.
CAGGACGAGAGATCAACGAGACTGAAACCTCGAAAAATCGGGTCCCGGTTCTCTGAACCAACCTAAGGGCCACCGTCCAACTATGATGAGGTGCTAAATAGAAGTAGCACCTCACTTCGGCACTCGCTGTAACTCTGCACGAGGTGAAATATAAATCGCCTTTATGAACTTCAAGAAACTACGGACCACATAACAATCTCAAAAATGACACAGGCCCAGAGAGCAGCGACATTCCGTTGGATACCCATCCTGATTATCCTTGTTCTTTTTGGTAGCCTGCTGGCGCCGCTCATACTATCCATGGGCGTTTGCTGTTATGACGACGCCTCATTTGCTGTGATAGCAAAAAACCTCGCCGAGGGCAACGGATATACATTCTCCTTGAACTACACCGGCCCCGAGTTCTCAATGAGACCGTTCGATCCGGCACTCGGCACCGGCCCTTCTTCGATTATTCCAACTGCAATAGTCATAAAGATATTTGGTGCAACACCATGGACTCCAGGCTTCTCTCAACTAGCCCTTGAGATAATTATCCTTGCCATTTCCTCCGCCTACCTGATCAGAACATGCCAGACACACAAGATAACCTTATGGCTAACCGCATTTCTTGGGCTTTCCATTCTCTTTTCGGGAAAACATAACGAACAGTGGACTGCAATGCTGGGTGAAGTACCTGCTGGCCTGTTCATTATCGCCGGCGTGCTCGCTTGGTCGAATACTGAACTCCGCCCACGGTCACTTGCAGCCTCCGGCCTGCTCTTTTCTCTGGCCGTACTGACCAAGGAAATGGTTGCTCTGTACATCGTGGCCTTGATTCCATTCTTCCTGGTCCGCCTATTCAGAAGCCCGGAGACTTCCAGCACCAAGGACAAGATCACCGCCATTCTGTTTTTTTCGGCAGCTTTCACCATCCCGATAATATTATTCGAAGCAAGCCGATTCTTTACTCTGGGGCCATTTGGGTTCGTCGATAATTGGCAGTCGCATCTCGCATTTATCCATAAGCAGAGCAGCAGCGCATCTGGCGCAACTGCCATTTTCCAACAAACGATACAACGCACTATGCTCTTTAAAGAACACTTTTTCATATCTCTCATGGCAGTAGCGATATTGTCCACGCTGGCACTGGCCGCCACAGTACTCGGAAGGAATGAAAGCCTGAAGAGAGCAACCATTACCTTATATAGCGGAATGACCATTCACTTCGTTTACTGGCTATTCCTTTCCAATGGCTCACCAAGATACATCTACACAGGCGTAGTGATTCTGTGCTGCACCATAGCAATGCCCCTCCTAGGGGATGTTAAATGGCGCTACATTCCCACCTTGGGCATTGCAGTCCTCATAGCTATGCCAGGATTGGCCGCTCAGCAAGCATCCGCCCATACGATCCTGACCACTTTGGAATCAGGACCTCGACTGCAAGGTAGAGCCGACGTAGAAACAAGCACCTTCATTGAGAGCAATCTCCCTGACCAGACCCTGTACACTAGCTGGTGGGCACATGTAGCCTCCATCGAGTATCTATCCCGGCATCCTGGAAACTTCCAGGGCGGCTTTGAAAAATACCTGAACATGGGGTCAACGCCAAAAAATATCATTTACAACGAGGCGTTAGCCCAGGCGCTCAATGAACAGAGTCTCCTTCAACTGCACGAGAAATGCGGCCCACCTATATTCAGCTCCGGCCCCTACCGCATAATCCGCTGCCCCTGAGATCCCTCTGGTTCGGTGGAGGTGCTCTTCTGCATTTTAAGTTAGTTCCACCGAGCTATGAAAACGGACCCTCACATATCTCGCCCCCGAACGTCTCTAAGACAATTATGATCACGCCACCAGAATCTTGTGTTTCATAGCGGACGTGAACCAAAGAAGGTATTACTATTCCAGGAACTAAATATTTCACGCCAAGCACATGACACCGATACGCCGTGCAAATGTTCTATTAGCCTTGGGCTGCCTGCTCACTCTGCTTCTCTGGCCCCTCCACCACCTCGCCGAACGCTACTACAGCGAACAACTCGCCGAGCAGAACCAGCAGACACTAGACCTCTACGTCGGCAACCTGCTCGGCACGCTGCGGCGCTATGAGGACCTGCCGCCGGTTCTGAGCGAGTTGCCTACGCTTCGCGCCACACTGCAGCACACTGACAACATCCAGACCCGTGACGCAGCCAACGCGAGACTGGCGGACATCCGTCAGCGCACCGGTGCCGACGTCATCTACCTGATGCGCCCCGACGGGCAGACCCAGGCCGCCTCCAACTGGGACCAGCCGGACAGCTTCGTCGGCCGCAACTTCGCCTTCCGCCCTTATTACAAGGACGCGATCCAGGGTAAACCGGCGCGCTTCTTCGGCCTCGGCACCACCTCCAACCGGCGCGGCTACTACTTCGCCAGCGAAGTCCGGGATCCCGACAGATTGCTGGGCGTGCTGGTGGTCAAGCTGGACCTGGAACACATGGAACAGCTCTGGGGCAATACCCCGGAGCAACTGCTGGTCACCGACAGCGATGGCGTGGTCATCCTTTCCTCCAACAGCGCCTGGCGTTTCCATGCCAGCCGTCCGCTGTCGCCGGCCAAGCGGCGTGAGATCGCCGAGAACATTCCCTATCCGGTGCTCGATCCCAAGCCGCTGCGAATCGATGAGAAACGCTGGATCAGCCTCAGCCGCGAACTTCCGGAAACCGGCTGGACGGTGAGCATCTACACGCCGAAGGCGCAGATCGACAGGCCAGTACGCAGCGTGCTGCTGATAGGCGGCGCAACCCTCATGACCCTGCTGCTGTTGCTGGCCCTGCTGAGCATCAGCCGCCGTCACTATCTCGAGCGCATCGCCTTGGAGGCCCAGGCCAAGCGCCAGCTGGAGATGCGCGTACTGGAGCGCACCCAGGAACTGGAAGATGCCAACGCCCGTCTGCAGCAGGAGGTACACTACCGCGAGCAGGCCCAACGCGAGTTGATGCACGCCCAGGACGAAGTGGTCCAGGCCGGCAAACTGACTGCCCTGGGCACTATGTCGGCGAGCATCAGCCACGAGCTCAACCAGCCGCTCGCCGCCATCCGCAGCTACGCCGACAACGCCCGGGTGCTGCTCGACCACCATCGCCTCGACGACGCACGCGGCAATCTCGATCAGATCAGCTCACTGACCGAGCGCATGGCCTCGATCATCGCCCATCTCAAGGCCTATGCCCGCGGTGCGCGGCGTGCGCCGGAGAACGTAGCCCTGCAACCGGCGATCAACGATGCCCTGGCCCTGGTGGCCAGCCGGCGCCAGGCGATGAACGTCGAGTTGCAGCGTGACCTGCCCGACGCGCCGATCTGGGTGCAGGCCGGGGAAACGCGCCTGCGGCAGATTCTCGCCAACCTGCTCTCCAACGCGCTCGACGCCCTCAGCGAGAAGGCCCCGCCGCGGCGCCTCTGGCTCACGGCCGAGCAGAAGCCGGACGGCATCGTCCTGTACCTGCGCGACAACGGCCCGGGGTTCTCGGAACAAGCCCTGGCCCACGCCCGCGAACCCTTCTTCACCACCAAGACCAGCGCCAAGGGCCTGGGCCTTGGCCTGGCCATCTGCGACACCCTGCTACGCGCCCTCGGCGGCCGCCTGGAACTGGGCAATCACCCCGAGGGCGGCGCTCTCGTACAATTGCACCTGTTGCCGGGAGTCCCCGGCGTGATGCCGACGCCCCAGGAGGAAACCCGCGCATGAGCAGTGCCGCATTCGCCGCCGATACCCAGGTCCTGCTGATCGACGATGACCCCCACCTGCGCCAGGCACTGGGCCAGACCCTCGACCTCGCCGGCTTCCGCGCCACCAGCCTGGGCGATGCCCGGGAACTGGACGCCAGCCTCGCGCGCGACTGGCCGGGCGTGGTGGTGAGCGATATCCGCATGCCTGGCGTCGACGGCCTGCAGTTGCTGGAACAGTTGCATGCCCAGGACCCGGAGCTGCCGGTAATCCTGATCACCGGGCACGGCGACGTCCCCCTGGCGGTCAAGGCCATGCGCGCCGGCGCCTATGACTTCCTCGAGAAGCCCTTCCCCAGCGACGCCCTGCTCGACAGCGTGCGCCGCGCCCTGGAGGTGCGTCGCCTGGTGCTGGAGAACCGCAGCCTGCGCATGGCCCTGGCCGAGCGCAAGGAACTGAAGGGGCGCCTGGTCGGCCAGTCGGCCGGCATGCAGCGCCTGCAGGAGCAGGTGGCGGCCTTGTCTGGCCTGCAGGCCGACGTGCTGATCCTCGGCGAGACCGGCTCCGGCAAGGAAGTGGTGGCCCGTGCGCTGCACGACCTGTCCAACCGGCGCAACGGCCCCTTCGTCGCCATCAACGCCGGCGCCCTGGCCGAGTCGGTGGTGGAAAGCGAGCTGTTCGGCCACGAGCAGGGCGCCTTCACCGGTGCGCAGAAGCGCCGCATCGGCAAGTTCGAGTTCGCCAACGGCGGCACCCTGTTCCTCGACGAGATCGAGAGCATGAGCCTGGACGTGCAGGTCAAGCTGCTGCGCCTGCTGCAGGAGCGGGTGGTCGAGCGGCTGGGTTCGAACCAGCTGATTCCGCTGGACATCCGCATCATCGCCGCGACCAAGGAAGACCTGCGCCTGGCCGCCGACGACGGACGTTTCCGCGCCGACCTCTATTACCGCCTGAACGTCGCCAGCCTGCGCATTCCGCCGCTGCGCGAGCGCGGCGAAGACGTCCTGCTGCTGTTCCAGCACTTCTCCGACCTCGCCGCACAACGCCATGGCATCCCTTCGCGCAGCCTCGCCAGCGCGCAACGCGCACAACTGCTGGGCCACAGCTGGCCGGGCAATGTGCGCGAACTGCAGAACGTCGCCGAGCGCTTTGCCCTGGGCCTGGACCTTGGCCTGGACGAACAGGCCGCACAGGTGCCGGCGGCGATTTCCGGCAACTCCCTGAACGAGCAGGTGGAAGCCTTCGAGCGCGCCCTGATCGCCGCCGAGATGGCCAACCAGCACGCCTCGCTACGCAGCCTGGCCGAGGCCCTGGGCATCCCGCGCAAGACCTTGCATGACAAGCTGCGCAAACATGGGCTGCTGTTCAACCAGACCGAAGGCTCCATCGGAGAGGATTGACAGTACCCTATGTCAGCTATCGACTTTTTCTCTTCAGGATCAACAGTTAGTATCCAAGGTTCACTTGTTTACAAGAATGTAAAAGCTCTATTGCTCAATTGGACTCCTCCCGTGGACTTTTCGAGGTAGTAGTACGTGTCAGCGCCCTTGGTCATCGATCTTGATGGCACCCTGATCCATAGCGATCTCCTCCTCGAGTCCGGCTTGAGCTATCTGAAGCGCCATCCGTTGAAGGCCTTCTCCCCCATCGGCTGGCTGGCTGGCGGAAAAGCCAATCTCAAGAGCCGCCTGGCTGGTGTCGCTCCATTGGACGTTTCCGTTCTCCCCTACAACGAAGCCGTGCTCGACCTGATTCGCCGGGAAAAACAGGGTGGTCGAAGGATTGTCCTCGCCACCGCAAGCCATCGCAGCTACGCAGAGCAGGTCGCAGAGCATCTCGGCCTGTTCGACCAAGTGCTGGCCAGCGACGAAAGCACCAATCTCTCGGCGCAACGCAAGCGTGACGTACTGGTAACCGAGTTCGGCATGCAAGGCTTCGACTATGCCGGCAACTCCAGTGACGACCTACCAGTCTGGCAAGCTGCCCGGCGCGCTTACGTAGTTAACTCCACCGGCAAGATCAGTCAGTTGGCTCGTAATCACGGCAACGTCGAAGAAGAGCTCAAGCATGATGTCCAGATCGCTCGCGTCTGGCTCAAGGCTCTTCGCGTCCACCAATGGGCCAAGAACGCACTGGTTTTCGTGCCCCTCCTGGCCAGCCACCGCCTGCTGGAGCCTCATCTCCTGCTCAATGGACTGTTGGCATTCCTGTTTTTCGGCCTTTGTGCTTCGAGCGTCTATATCCTGAACGACCTGCTGGACCTGGAAGATGACCGCCACCACATCAGCAAGTGCCACCGCCCCTTCGCCAGCGGCGCACTCTCGATCAAGAGTGGTCTGCTGATATTTCCGCTGCTGCTGTTGATCGGACTAGGCGGCGCCTTGCTATTGCTCCCATGGAAGTTCAGCCTCGCTCTACTGGCCTACTACATGCTCACCCTCGCCTACTCATTCTGGCTGAAACGCCGGATGGCGATGGACGTGATAGTTCTGGCCATGCTCTACACCTCACGCATCATCGCCGGCACTTTCGCCTTCGAGGTGAGACTGACCTTCTGGATGCTGGCCTTCTCGATGTTCATCTTCCTCAGCCTGGCCCTAGTCAAACGCTATGCAGAGTTGCGCGATGCCAGGGTAAAGGGCAAAAGTCAAAAAACACGCGGCCGCGGCTACTACCCAGACGATTTGGAGATGGTTTCGTCATTAGGCGCATCTTCTGGGTATCTGTCAGTGATGGTACTGGCGCTCTACATCCAGGATGGAACCACGGCCGCTCTGTATCGCTATCCACAGCTGATCTGGCTGGCGTGCCCATTACTCTTGTTCTGGATCACGCGAATATGGATGTTGACCCACCGAGGGCTAATGCACGACGACCCCGTCGTATTCGCGATCAAGGACCGGGCCAGCCTGCTGATCGGCGCCTGCTTCGCACTGATCTTCTGGGTGGCAGCCTGATGGCCCGTGAACTGGCCTCCTGGGGGCGCTACCCCTACATTCCCCAGCAGCGCCACCCCTGCTCCTGGCGTAACGATCTGTCATCGCTGCTCCAGCGCCTGGCAAGCCACCCCCAAGGCACCTTGCCCTACGGCAATGGTCGAAGCTACGGCGACAGTTGCCTGGCAGTCAGCGGCGAACTGCTGCAGACTCGCCAACTCGACCGTTTCCTGTCCGCCGATTGGGAGCAAGGCGTGATCCGCGCGGAGGCTGGGGTAACGCTGGCGGAAGTCCTCGAGGTGGCCATCCCGCATGGCTGGTTCCTGCCCGTCACGCCCGGCACAAAGTTCGTAACGCTGGGCGGCGCAGTGGCGAACGATGTGCACGGCAAGAATCACCACGTGCGCGGTACCTTTGGCTGCCATGTACGGTGCTTTGCACTGCAGCGCTCGGACCTAACCGAACCTCTGGCGTGCTCGGCCAGGGACAACTCCGAGTTGTTCCACGCCAGCATTGGCGGCCTCGGCCTAACCGGCGTGATCGCCTGGGTCGAGTTGCAGCTCATGCCGATCGCCTCCAGCCAGATCGACAGCATCACCGTACGTTTTGACTCGTTGGCAGAGTTCTTCAGCCTATCCGAGGAGTTCGATAGGACCCATGAATACACCGTTGCTTGGATCGATTGTCTGGCCAAGGGCAGCAGAGCCGGGCGCGGTATCTTCTCGGCCGGCAACCATGTTCGCGAGGGGCGCTTGAACGTCCATGAACGGACACGCCTGAGCGTACCGCTGACGCCACCGGTCACACTGATGAATCAGCTCAGCCTGAATCTGTTCAACAACACCTACTTCCATTTGCACAAGCCTGGACGGAATGCCGGCCAGGGTAGCTACGACCCATTCTTCTACCCATTGGACAGCATCCTGCACTGGAATCGCATCTACGGAAGCAAAGGCTTCCAGCAGTACCAGTGCGTCATTCCCAATGCAGCCGCCGAAGCCGCCATGGCGGAGATACTGGCCAGCATCGCCGAAAGCGGCAGCGGCTCCTTCCTCGCGGTGATGAAGCGTTGCGGCGACATGCCTTCGCCCGGGCTGATGTCCTTCCCTATGCCCGGCGTATCTCTGGCGCTGGACTTCCCCCAGCACGCGAAACTCGAATCCGCACTGTTCCACCGCCTCGACCAGATCGTCCGCAGCGCCGGAGGCCGCCTCTATCCGGCCAAGGACGCCCATATGACCGGCGACGACTTCCGCATGTTCTATCCAGCCTGGCAGCAGGTCGAGGCACTGCGGGACCCCGCCCTTCTCTCTCATTTCTGGAAACGCGTAACCCAAGCATGAAGAACATCCTTATCGTCGGCGCCAACTCCGCCATAGCCACTGCCTGCGCGCGCATTTGGGCAGCGGAGAAGTCGCGATTCTTCCTGGTGGCACGCAATGTCGAGAAGCTCGAGCAGGTAGCGGCCGACCTCGATGCCCGCGGTGCCAGCGAGGTGAAGACCTTCACCCTGGACATGAACGACTTCTCCGCTCACGAAGAGATGCTCGGCGCCGCCTTCACCAGCCTGGGCAGGGTAGATATCTGTCTGGTCGCCCACGGCACATTGCCGAGCCAGGCCGAGTGCGAGCGCGACCTTGATCTCGCCCTGCGCGAGTTCTCGAGCAATGGTCTGAGCGTGATCGCCCTGCTGACGCGTCTGGCCAACCGCATGGAGGAACAGCGGACCGGCACCATCGCGGTGATCTCCTCCGTGGCCGGCGATCGTGGCCGTCCCTCCAACTACCTCTACGGCACCGCCAAGGCCGCGATAAGTACTTTCTGCGAAGGCTTGCGCGCCCGCCTCTTCAAGGTCGGTGTACATGTGCTGACCATCAAGCCAGGCTTCGTCGACACGCCCATGACCCAGGGGCTGTCCCTACCCAAGCTGCTGCTCGCCACGCCACCTCAGGTTGCCAGGGATATTACCCGGGCCATCGACAAGCGTCGCAATTCGATCTACACGCCCTGGTTCTGGTCGCTGATCATGCTGCTCATCCGCAATATACCGACCGCGCTGTTCAAGAAAACCAATATCTGACAACTGCACGGATGCCAGTTGCAACGTCTGCCACCGGGAGCCTTTGATGTCGCCGCCCTCCGCAACCCCGCTCCGGGGAATGCTCGGACTGTCCGAGAGCGCCCCGGTCTCGACCTGGCTGAGCCGAGTCCTGGTCTTCCTGATGCTGACGGCACTTATCGCCCCCTTCTACCCTCGCATGCCGAGCATGGGGCTGGATCCCTCCTGGGAACTGGGCATGCAGGAGGCGGTAGCCAACGGCTGGCTCATCGGCCAGGACCTGGTCTTCACCTTCGGCCCCTACGCCTCACTCTTCACGCTGCAGTATCACCCACAGACTGACATGCTCAGCCTGCTCAGCGGGATAGGTTTCGGCTTCCTGTACAGTGCACTGTTCCTACTGGTCTGCCGCCGTTTGCCGGCGCTGCTCGTTCTGCTGAACGCAGCGCTGTTCTGCTGGCTGATCGTCATTAGCCGCGACTGCCTGTTGTTCACCTACCCGCTGTTGCTGGCGCTGGCTCTGCACTCTCTGATCGATGATCTGCACCGGCGTGCAGACCTGCGCGCGGTCTTCGCCGTATGCGTCGCCGGGCTTGGCCTGCTGCCTTTGATCAAGGGCTCGTTGTTGCCATTGTGCCTGTGTATCAGCGCCTTCTGCGCATGGTTCGCTTGGCATGAGAAAGCCCGCGTCAGCGCAGTGACCTGTCTGGTCGCTCCCCCACTGACGGCCTTGCTGCTGTGGCTCGCATCGGGGCAGCCGGCCTCAGGAATACTAGCCTTCGCCCACAACATACTGCCGATCATTTCCGGCTATACAAGCGCCATGGCGACCTATGGCGAAAACCAGACCATCCTCACCTACATCTCAGTCAGTACAATCGTCCTGGCCAGCCTGCTGGTCCGCCGACAGCCCTGGTATCGCACAGCGTTCGTGCTGGTGGCCTTTGCGCTGTTTCTTTTCCTATCGTTCAAAGCGGCATTCGTCCGTGTCGACCATGTCGTCATTGCCTTGGGCTCTCTGCTGATCGCCATCCTCCTGGCCTCTGGCCATATGCCCCGGCCACTATGGCTGCTGAGCGCCTTCGGTGGCCTGGCCCTGGCCTGGCAGGTACCGGGCTACAAGCTCCTGGACGTGGAGCACAACCTCGGTGAGCGCTATACCAGGGCAGCCAATGGGATAATCGAGCGCCTCACCGATCCGACCAAGCTCGCAGCGGCGTACAGCGCCAAGCTGCAATGGATCCATCAGCGCGACCCGATCGCCAAATTGCCTGGGACGAGCGACATATATCCCTGGGACCAGGCCTCGCTGATTGCCTCGGGCAACCAGTGGGCCCCACGACCGATCTTCCAGAGCTATTCGGCCTATACTCCTGCCCTGGCGCTGGCTAACGAGGCGCACCTCAGGAGTGACCAAGCCCCCACCAACATCCTGATGAAGGTGGAAAGCATCGACTCGCGCCCCGCAACCATGGAGGACGGCGTCAGTTGGCCCACTATCCTGCTCGACTACGATCCAGTGGCCGTGCAGGGCCAGCGCGTCATCTTCAGGCAGCGAAATCGCAAGCCGGTCGAGCTTGACAAGTATCGGCTGGATTCGCGTGCTGCGTACCTGGGCAAGGATGTCGCCTTACCCTCGGGGCCAGGCGCCATCTTCGCCCGAATCCGGGCCAAGCCGACCACCCGAGGCAAGCTCAGCAACGTACTGTTCAAGAGCGGTGCAATGAGCCTGCACCTCAACCTGCGAAACGGCATGCAGCGCAACTTCCGCTTCATCCCAGGCATGGCGGAAACCGGCTTCATCGTTTCTCCAGTCATCGACAATACCTTCGAGCTGGCGCTGCTGGCCAACAACCAGCTAAGTATGCTCGAACACAAAGCCGTAGCCAGCCTGTCGATCACCGCCGACGAACCGGCGCGAGATTGGCAGGACAGCCTGGAAATCGAACTCATCCGCCTGCCCATCCCGGACCGGCAGCTTTCCATCGATGGCTTCTTCGACACCGAAATCGCCGCTACCCAGGATATGTTGGCGCTGGTGGCAAGCACCTCCTGCGAAGGCCACCTGGACAATGTCAATGGCGCACCCACCAACCAGCCGGCAACGTTGAGCGGTGTCATCGAGGTCGACGGCTGGACAGCGCTCTCCACAGCGCAAGGCCAGTTGCCCGAGAAAGTCTTCATCACTCTCACGGACACGCAGGGCAGTACCCGGGTCTATCCGGTCCGGCGTGCCGCGCGCCCCGACGTGCAGTCCTATTTCAACAATCCACGGCTCCTCAACGCGGGCTTTGTTGCCCGCCTGGACGCCCGGCTGCTGGAAGGGCAATACCAACTCGGCATACTGCGTTTGAATAAAGGACGGTTCGAACGATGCCAACACATGGAACAGTCGATCACCGTGCGATGAGCGACGAACGACTCCAGACCAAGGAAAGAGACAAGAGCAGATGAATCCTTCGAGCTTCGACAAAAAGATCCTCCTCCCCGGCGGAGCCGGCCTGGTCGGCCAGAACCTGGTCGCCCAGCTCAAGGAGCGCGGCTACACCAACCTGGTGATTCTCGACAAGCACCGGGCCAACCTGGACATCCTGCGTAGCCTGCACCCCGAACTGACCATCGAGTACGCCGACCTCGCCGAGAGCGGCGACTGGGAAAAACACTTCGAGGGGGCGGATACCGTGGTCATGCTGCAGGCCCAGATCGGCGACCCGAACCCCGAGCCCTTCGTGCGCAACAACATCACCTCGACCGAACGCATCCTCGGGCTGATCAAGCGCTACGAAATTCCCTACACGGTGCACATCAGCTCCTCCGTGGTGGAGTCGGTCGCCGACGACCACTACACCAACACCAAGAAGGAACAGGAGCGCATCGTTCTCGAGAGCGGGATCAACTGCGTAGTACTACGCCCGACCCTGATGTTCGGCTGGTTCGACCGCAAGCACCTGGGCTGGCTGTCGCGCTTCATGCAGAAGGTGCCGGTGTTCCCGATCCCCGGCGACGGCCGCTACATGCGCCAGCCGCTTTACGCCGGCGACTTCAGCAGCATCATCGTCAGTTGCATCGAGTCGCGCATCGCCGGCCAGGTGTACAACATCACCGGTCTGGAAGAGATCGACTACATCGACATCATCCGTACCATTCGCAACACCACCGGCGCCAAGTGCCTGCTGCTGAAGATTCCCTACGGGCTGTTCTACGTGCTGCTGAAGATCTGGGCCCTGTTCGACAAGAACCCGCCCTTCACCGCCGATCAGCTCAAGGCCCTGGTGGCCCGCGACGAGTTTGAAGTCATCGATTGGCCGGGTATCTTCCAGGTCCGCCCCACGCCTTTCGCCAAGGCCGTGGAGGAAACCTTCAAGCACCCCACCTACAGCAAGGTCGTACTGGAATTCTGATGAAGGACAATCAACGCATCGCCGTGCTCGGCGCAGGTCCAATGGGCCTGGCCGTCGCCTACCAACTGGTCAGGGATGGCCACCGCCCGGTGATCTTCGAAGCCGACGATCGGGTCGGCGGCATGACCGCCCACTTCGACTTCGGTGGCCTGTCGATCGAGCGCTACTACCATTTCCACTGCATCTCCGACCACGCCTTCCTCAAGGTGCTGGACGAGCTCGGCCTGGCCGACAGGATGCGCTGGGTGGAAACCAGGATGGGCTATTGGTATCGAGGCAAGGTGCAGCCCTGGGGCAACCCGTTCGCCCTGCTGAAATTCTCGGGCCTGAGCTTCATCGCCAAGTTCCGCTACGGCCTGCATGCCTTCCTGTCGACCAAACGCAACGACTGGCGTCCGCTGGATCATGTCGAGGCGACCGGCTGGATCAAGCGCTGGGTGGGTGCCGAAGCCTATGAGGTACTCTGGCGCCGGCTGTTCGACTACAAGTTCTACGACTATTCGGACAACCTTTCGGCGGCCTGGATCTGGAGCCGCATCCGCCGTATCGGCCGCTCCCGCTACAACTTGTTCAAGGAGAAGCTGGGTTATCTCGAAGGGGGCTCGGAAACCTTGCTGCATGGCCTGCGCGACTACATCCAGCGGCATGGCGGCGAGTTCCGCCTGGGCACGCCGGCAAGCAAGGTCGTGATCGAGAACGGCAAGGTCAACGGAGTAGAGGCCGGTGGCGAGCTGCATACCTTCGACAAGGTCGTCAGCACCATTCCGCTGCCTTACGTGCCACGACTGATGCCGGATCTGCCGACAGCGACCCTCGACGCCTTCCGCTCGGTGAAGAACATCGCCGTGGTCTGCGTGATCGCCAAGCTGCGCAAGGCGGTAACCGAGAACTTCTGGCTCAACACCAACGACCCGGAAATGGACATCCCCGGCCTGGTGGAATACAGCAACCTGCGGCCGCTGGACGAGCATATCGTCTACGTCCCCTTCTACATGCCCGGCGAACATCCCAAGTTCCAGGAGCCGGACCAGGCTTTCCTCGACAAGGTGAAACGCTACCTGCAGAAGATCAACCCGCAGCTCACCGACGCCGACTTCCTGGAGATGCGCGCCAGCCGCTACCGCTATGCCCAGCCGATCTGCGACCCGGGCTACCTGGAGCATCTGCCGCCGATGGAGCTGCCGGTACGCGGTTTGTGGGCGGCGGATACCTCCTACTACTACCCGGAAGATCGCGGCATCTCGGAGAGCATCGACTTCGGCCGCAAGATGGCCAGGCAGGCGGCGGAGAAATGATCAGGCACTTCTTCTCCATACAGTTCCTCACGTTCATTGGCGTAGGGGTCACCGCGGCGCTGGCAAACTGGTGCAGCCGCTATGCCCTGAGCAAGGAACTGAACTACTCGCTGGCGGTGCTCCTGGCCTACCTGGTCGGGATCAGCGTTGCCTTCCTGCTCAACCGACGCTTCGTCTTTCCCGGTTCGCCACGTCCCATAGCAGCCCAGGCCAGGGAGTTCCTGCTGGTCAACATCGCCTTCATGCCGGTGGTCTGGGTGGCAGCCCTGGGCTTTCGCTACCTGTTCCGCCAGGCGGGCCTGGAGAACATCGCCGACGGCCTGGCCCATGCCATCTCCCTGGCCGTTCCGGCCTTCGCCACTTTCCTGATCTACAAGTTCTTCACTTTCGGCGGGGCAAAGCAGGAAGGCGACATCAGCAAGCAGTAACGGGGAAGAGCGATCCCGGAAGCGCCTGGCGGAAATCCCGCCGAAGAAGCCGACGCATAAGCGGATTCTTGCCGATTCCGGCGGCGCCTGCGTGACTGAAAGCCAGAGGGCATGGGGCATTGCGTCGCACCCATGGCTTGGCACGGAGCTTGCGATACAGCACCCAGGTACCTTGCGTACCTCCCTCGCCGTGACGTTCGATCACGGCGCCCACTGGGCCACAAGCCCGGCGGTGTCTCTCCGGCCGAACGGCCATGGCGTACATCCGCATGGATGGCGCCGCCCGTGCAGCGACCCTGGACGGGCAACCCTCCCTATATAGAAGCAAGCCCGACCACCCTGTCGGGCTTTTTTCTGCCTGTCATCCAGGTCGCGAAATAACTTCTGACAGATTTTTCCGAAACGCCCCGGAACGGCCTGATCCATTCACGCCGTCAATGGCAATCCGAAAGTCACCGAAACGCCATCCGGATTTCACATGAATCCCCTCTAAATCAGGCGATATCGGCAAACCTCTCCTATCGTTCCTATTCATGCGGCCCGGCACCGCTGCGCAGTTGGAAACATTTGTTAGCAGGCTATTGATTTAGGTCAGGGGGGTTCCCTGACAGTCGGCGCCTAATGACTACACTCTCCAACTCCTATAGGGAGATTCCGAAAATGTCGCAAGAAAGCAGCCAAAAACTACGACTTGGGGCACTCACCGCTCTCGTCGTCGGTTCCATGGTCGGCGGGGGGATCTTCTCTCTCCCGCAAAACATGGCCGCCAGTGCAGACGTCGGCGCCATTCTCATCGGTTGGGCCATCACCGCGGTCGGCATGCTGACCCTGGCCTTCGTCTTCCAGACCCTCGCCAACCGCAAACCCAACCTCGACGGCGGTGTGTATGCCTACGCCAAGGCCGGTTTCGGTGACTACATGGGCTTCTCTTCGGCCTGGGGTTACTGGATCAGCGCCTGGCTGGGCAACGTCGGCTACTTCATGCTGCTGTTCAGCACCCTGGGTTACTTCTTCCCGGTCTTCGGCAAGGGCGACACCCTCCCCGCGATCATCGCGGCGTCGGTGCTGCTGTGGGCCCTGCACTTCCTGGTGCTGCGCGGGATCAAGGAAGCGGCGTTCATCAACACCATCACCACCATCGCCAAGATAGTGCCGCTGTTCCTGTTCATCCTGATCTGCCTGTTCGCCTTCAAGCTGGACATCTTCACCTCCGACATCTGGGGCAAGAGCAATCCCGAGCTGGGCAGCGTGATGAACCAGGTGCGCAACATGATGCTGGTCACCGTGTGGGTGTTCATCGGCATCGAGGGCGCGAGCATCTTCTCCTCCCGCGCGGAAAAACGCGCCGACGTCGGCAAGGCCACGGTCATCGGCTTCATCACCGTGCTGTTGCTGCTGGTGCTGGTGAACGTGCTGTCCATGGGCGTGATGACCCAGCCGGAACTGGCCAAGCTGCAGAACCCGTCGATGGCGCTGGTGCTGGAGCACGTGGTCGGTCACTGGGGCGCGATACTCATCAGCGTCGGCCTGCTGATCTCCCTGCTCGGTGCCCTGCTGTCCTGGGTGCTGCTGTGCGCCGAGATCATGTTCGCCGCGGCCAAGGACCACACCATGCCGGAGTTCCTGCGCAAGGAGAACGCCAACCAGGTGCCGGCCAACGCCCTGTGGCTGACCAACATCTGCGTGCAGGTCTTCCTGGTCATCGTCTTCTTCACCTCGGGCGACCCGAGCGGCATGGACCCGTACACCAAGATGCTGCTGCTGGCCACCTCGATGATCCTCATCCCGTACTTCTGGTCCGCGGCCTACGGCCTGCTGCTGGCGGTGCGCGGCGAGACCTACGAGAACGATGCGGGCGAGCGCAACAAGGACCTGATCATCGCGGGCATCTCGGTGATCTACGCCGTCTGGCTGATCTACGCCGGCGGCCTGAAATACCTGCTGCTGTCGGCGCTGCTGTACGCACCAGGCGTCATCCTCTTCGCGAAAGCGAAACGTGAAGTCGGCCAACCGATCTTCACCAACGTCGAGAAGCTCATCTTCGCAGGTGTCGTGATCGGCGCGCTGATCGCGGCGTATGGCCTCTACGACGGCTTCCTCACTCTGTGACATCACTGGAGACACTCATGAGCACGGAAAAAACCAAACTTGGCGTCCACTCCGAAGCTGGCAAATTGCGCAAAGTGATGGTCTGCTCGCCCGGTCTTGCCCACCAACGCCTGACCCCTAGCAACTGCGACGAGTTGCTGTTCGACGACGTAATCTGGGTAAACCAGGCCAAGCGCGACCACTTCGATTTCGTCACCAAGATGCGCGAGCGCGGCGTCGACGTCCTGGAAATGCACAACCTGCTGACCGAGACCGTCCAGAACCCCGAAGCGCTGAAATGGATCCTCGACCGCAAGATCACCGCCGATAGCGTCGGCCTGGGCCTGACCCACGAACTGCGCGCCTGGCTGGAAGGCCTCGAGCCGCGACGACTGGCCGAATTCCTCATCGGTGGTGTGACCGCCGACGACATCCCGGAAAGCGAAGGTTCCAAGCCGCTGAAGATGTTCCGCGACTACCTGGGCCACTCCAGCTTCCTGCTGCCGCCGCTGCCCAACACCCAGTTCACCCGCGACACCACCTGCTGGATCTACGGCGGCGTGACGCTGAACCCGATGTACTGGCCGGCGCGTCGCCAGGAAACCCTGCTGACCACCGCCATCTACAAGTTCCACCCGGAATTCACCAACGCCGAATTCGAAATCTGGTACGGCGACCCGGACAAGGACCACGGCTCCTCCACCCTCGAAGGCGGCGACGTCATGCCCATCGGCAATGGCGTGGTGCTGATCGGCATGGGCGAGCGGACTTCCCGCCAGGCCATCGGCCAGGTCGCCCAGTCGCTGTTCGCCAAGGGCGCGGTCGAGAAAGTCATAGTCGCCGGCCTGCCGAAGTCCCGCGCGGCCATGCACCTGGACACCGTGTTCAGCTTCTGCGACCGCGACCTGGTCACCGTCTTCCCGGAAGTGGTCAAGGAAATCGTCGCCTTCACCCTGCGCCCGGACGAGAAGAGCCCCTACGGCATCAACGTGCAGCGCGAGGAGAAGGACTTCATCAGCGTGGTCGCCGAGGCCCTGGGCCTGAAGAAACTGCGCATCGTCGAGACCGGCGGCAACAGCTTCGCCGCCGAGCGCGAGCAGTGGGACGACGGTAACAACGTGGTCTGCGTCGAGCCCGGCGTGGTCATCGGCTACGACCGCAACACCTACACCAACACGCTGCTGCGCAAGGCCGGCGTGGAAGTCATCACCATCAGCGCTGGCGAGCTCGGCCGCGGCCGTGGCGGCGGCCACTGCATGACCTGCCCGATCATCCGCGACCCGGTCGACTACTGATCGCCACAGCCCACCCTACTCAATGCGGCGGCCCCGGCCAGGGCCGCCCGCCCCGCCAGCCACAAGCTGTACTGACGAGGCCGATCCCATCCCACAAGGAGAAAGAACATGGCTTTCAACATGCACAACCGCAACCTGCTCAGCCTGATGCACCACAGCACCCGCGAGTTGCGCTACCTGCTCGACCTGTCCCGCGACCTCAAGCGCGCCAAGTACACCGGCACCGAGCAGCAACACCTCAAGGGCAACAACATCGCCCTGATCTTCGAGAAGACCTCCACCCGCACCCGTTGCGCCTTCGAGGTCGCCGCCTATGACCAGGGCGCCAACGTCACCTACATCGACCCCAACTCCTCGCAGATCGGCCACAAGGAGAGCATGAAGGACACCGCCCGCGTGCTCGGCCGCATGTACGACGCCATCGAGTACCGTGGCTTCAAGCAGGAGATCGTCGAGGAACTGGCGCAGTACGCCGGCGTACCGGTGTTCAACGGCCTGACCGACGAGTACCACCCGACGCAGATGCTGGCCGACGTGCTGACCATGCGCGAGCACAGCGACAAGCCGCTGCACGACATCGCCTACGCCTACCTGGGCGACGCCCGCAACAACATGGGCAACTCCCTGCTGCTGATCGGCGCCAAGCTCGGCATGGACGTGCGCATCGCCGCGCCGAAAGCGCTGTGGCCGAGCGACGAACACGTCGCCGCCTGCAAGAAATTCGCCGAGGAAAGCGGCGCCCGCATCACCCTCACCGAAGACCCGAAGGAAGCCGTCAAGGGCGTGGACTTCATCCACACCGACGTCTGGGTTTCCATGGGCGAGCCGGTGGAAGCCTGGGGCGAGCGCATCAAGGAACTGCTGCCCTACCAGGTCAACCTGGACATCATGAAAGCCGCCGGCAACCCGCGCGTGAAGTTCATGCACTGCCTGCCGGCCTTCCACAACAGCGAAACCAAGGTCGGCCAGCAGATCGCCGCCCAGTACCCGAACCTGAAGAACGGCATCGAAGTCACCGAAGACGTCTTCGAATCCCCGTACAACATCGCCTTCGAGCAAGCGGAGAACCGCATGCATACCATCAAGGCGATCCTCGTTTCGACCCTCGCCGACATGTGATCGACGGATGCGCGCCCCGGGCCCGGCCTGCCGGCCCGGGGGCGTCTTCAGCTTCAGGAGGAAATGACTATGCGTATCGTCGTCGCATTGGGCGGCAACGCCCTGCTGCGTCGTGGCGAACCCATGACTGCGGCCAACCAGCGTGAAAACGTAAGGATCGCCGCCGAACAGATCGCCAAAGTGGCGCCTGGCAACGAGCTGGTGATCGCCCACGGCAACGGCCCGCAAGTGGGCCTGCTGGCCCTGCAGGGCGCCGCCTACGACAAGGTCACGCCGTACCCGCTGGACGTCCTCGGCGCCGAGACCGAGGGCATGATCGGCTACATGATCGAACAGGAAATGGGCAACCTGCTGCCCTTCGAAGTGCCCTTCGCCACCATCCTCACCCAGGTCGAGGTGGACGCCAAGGACCCGGCCTTCCAGCATCCGACCAAGCCGATCGGCCCGGTCTACGCCAAGGAAGAAGCCGAAGCCCTGGCCAAGGAGAAAGGCTGGAGCATCGCCCCGGACGGCGACAAGTTCCGCCGCGTGGTGGCCAGCCCGCGGCCCAAGCGCATCTTCGAGATCCGCCCGGTGAAATGGCTGCTGGAGAAAGGCACCATCGTCATCTGCGCCGGCGGCGGCGGCATCCCGACCATGTACGACGAGTCCGGCAAGAAACTCTCCGGCGTCGAGGCGGTGATCGACAAGGACCTGTGCTCCTCGCTGCTGGCCCAGGAACTGGATGCCGACATCCTGATCATCGCCACCGACGTGGACGCGGCCTACATCGACTGGGGCAAGCCGACGCAGAAGGCCATCGCCCAGGCCCACCCGGACGAACTGGAACGCCTCGGCTTCGCCGCCGGTTCCATGGGCCCGAAAGTGCAAGCCGCCGCCGAATTCGCCCGCGCCACCGGCAAGGATGCGGTGATCGGCTCGCTGGAAAACATCGTGGCCATCACCCAGGGCAAGTCCGGCACCCGCGTCAGCACCAAAAAACCCGGCATCGAGTACCGCTGAGTCCGTTCTGCAACCCCGCCCGGGAGCCACACCGGCTCCCGGCGCCTTCGCGCATCCGTTCCACCCCCTCCTTCCTGGCAAGTTCGTCGCCTTTCGCCGTCAATCCCTGGCCAAAAGCGTGACTCGGCAGTCATCATCCTCGTCAGCATAAGCATTCCAATCACAGAGCTGCCGCCGGGCTTGTGCCCCTGATCCGTGATGTCGCCTCCCTGCGCCTCGCGTGCACCCTGGTCGCGCCATCCGGTCCTGCACAGGACGGGCCTATATGAAGGAGTTTGCGAGAGATGTCTCGACTACCGGTCATCGTTGGTTTTGGTGGGTATAACGCCGCGGGTCGCAGTTCCTTCCACCATGCGTTCCGTCGCACCGTCCTGGAGTCCCTGGACGAGCAGGCCCGCCAGCAGACCCTCGCCGGCCTGGCCGTGATGATGAAGCTGGTGAAGTTCGAGGACGGCCACTACCTGGACGCCGCCGACGGCGCGCGCCTGGACCTGGCCGCCATCGAGCGGCGGCATGCCACGCAGATCCTCGGCTCCACCCTGATCCGCCGCATCGAGAAGCAGTACTTCGACGTCGATGCCGCGCACTGGCACAAGAACCTCACCCTCGAAGCCGACGGCGCCCAGCCGCTGAGCTTCACCACTGCGCGCAAGCAGCTGCCCGAGCCGCTGCCGGCCAACTGGTCGGTGGAAGAACTGGCCGACAACCAGGTCCGCGTCACCCTCCACGACAGCGTCGAGGTCAAGGTCGACAGCTACCGCGAGATGCCGGTGAAGTCCGCCGGCCAGTTGCCCACCGGCTTCGAGCCGGGCGAGCTGTACGCCTCGCGCTTCCACCCGCGCGGCCTGCAGATGGCCGTGGTGGGCGCCACCGACGCGATCCGCTCGGTGGGCATCGACTGGCAGCGCATCGTCGACCGCGTGCAGCCCGACGAAATCGCCGTGTTCTCCAGCAGCATCATGAGCCAGCTCGACGACAACGGCTTCGGCGGCCTGCTGCAGTCGCGTCTGAAGGGCCACCGCGTCAGCGCCAAGCAGCTGCCGCTGGGCTTCAACAGCATGCCCACCGACTTCATCAACGCCTACGTACTGGGCAGCGTCGGCCTCACCGGCAGCGTCACCGGCGCCTGCGCCACCTTCCTCTACAACCTGCAGAAAGGCATCGAGGCCATCACCTCCGGCCAGGCGCGGGTGGTCGTGGTGGGCAACAGCGAAGCGCCGATCACCTCGGAAATCGTCGAGGGCTACGCGGCCATGAGCGCCCTGGCCACCGAGGAAGGCCTGCGCAACATCGAGGGCCGCCCGGACGTGGACTTCCGCCGCGCCAGCCGCCCGTTCGGCGAGAACTGCGGCTTCACCCTGGCCGAGTCCAGCCAGTACGTGGTGCTGATGGACGACGCCCTGGCCCTGGAGCTGGGCGCCGACATCCACGGCGCGGTGACCGACGTCTTCATCAACGCCGACGGCTTCAAGAAATCCATCTCCGCCCCCGGCCCGGGCAACTACCTGACCATGGCCAAGGCCGTGGCCGCCGCCATGCAGATCGTCGGCGAGGAAGGCGTGCGCCGCCGCAGCTTCGTCCACGCCCACGGCTCCAGCACCCCGGCCAACCGCGTCACCGAGTCGGAAATCCTCGACCGCGTGGCCAAGGCCTTCGGCATCGCCGACTGGCCGGTGGCCGCGGTCAAGGCCTTCGTCGGCCACTCCCTGGCCACCGCCAGCGCCGACCAGCTGGTCTCCGCCCTGGGCACCTTCAAGTACGGCCTGCTGCCGGGCATCAAGACCGTCGAGACCTTCGCCGACGACGTGCACAAGGATCGCATCGCGCTGTCCAACAAGGACCGCCGCCGCGACGACCTGGACGTCTGCTTCATCAACTCCAAGGGCTTCGGCGGCAACAACGCCACCGGCGTGCTGCTCTCCCCGCGCCTGGCCGAGAAGATGCTGCGCAAGCGCCACGGCGCCACCGCCTTCGACGCCTACCAGGCGCGCCGCGAGCAAACCCGCGCCGCCGCCCAGCGCTACGAGGAACAGGCGCTCAAGGGCCAGTTCGACATCATCTACAACTTCGGCAACGACATGATCGACGACCGCGACATCCGCATCGGCGCCGAGGAAATGAGCGTGCCGGGCTTCGCCCAGCCGCTGGTGTACAAGAAGGACGAGCGCTTCAGCGACATGCTCGACTAAAGCGCCGCGTTCATGAAAAGGCCGGGCAGATGCCCGGCTTTTTCATTGTGCTGTCCCGCGCCTTGGCGCACTTCGGTCGGTTCTCTTGCACTTGTAGGAGCGCGCCCTGCGCGCGAATCGCGGGCAGGGCCCGCTCCTACGTTGTTTTCTGGGCTCCCGGGGGTATGAGGATGGTGCCTGGCTTCGACGCTGCTCAGGACAGCCCCCTCTCCCGCTTGCGGGAGAGGGTTGGGGAGAGGGCGCTCTTAAAGGGCATCGGTATTCCTGCCAACGGCGGATAACCGCGAACGGTTATACGCCCTACGTTGCGGGGAAGCACGATGATAGGAACGGACTCCATCCGCGATCCCTAATAGCTCCCCTGCCCCACGCCCAGTTCGAGGATGCTCGACTTCAGGTTCTCGAAGTCGTATTCGGTCAGCCCCACGTAATCCAGCACCAGGGCGCGGATGCTCTCCCACTCGTGGTCCTCCGGCTGGTTGCCGAGGATGCGGTGCGAGCCGCAGATGTGCTCGGCCATCTTGAGGATCGCCAGCAGGTTCTTCAGCTGGGTGTTGCGGCTGCTTTCCTCGCTGAACACCGTGAGCGCGTTGTGGTGGTTGGCGATGGCCTCGCAGACGTGCTCCGGCAGGCGCCAGGAGCGCGCGGTGAAGTAGCCGACCACGGCGTGGTTGGTGTTCAGCACGCGGTTCTCGGTGTCCACCACGCGGCGCTCGTCGCTGGCGCTGGCATAGGCCTCCTCCAGCACCGCCATGTAGTGCGGGAAGCGCTTGAGCATCAGCGGGATGCCGCAATTGTGGAACAGCCCCAGGGCATAGGCCTCGTCCACCGACTCGTAGCCGATGCGCTTGGCCAGGGTCAAACAGCTCATGGCCACGTCCTGGGCGGTGTCCCAGAAGCGGTTGAGGGTGACGATGGTGTCGTCGCTCATCTCGCCCTTGATCGACTGGGCGTTGATCAGGTTGATCACCGAGCGGCTGCCCAGCAGGTTGACCGCGCGCTGGATCGAGGTGATGCGGTTGGCCAGGCCGAAGAACGGCGAGTTGACCAGCTTGAGCAACGCGCCGGACAACCCGGGGTCCTGGCTGATGAGCTTGGCGATGGCCTTCAGGTCGGGGTTGGGCATGACCTGTTCCATCTGCAGGTCGACCATGATCTGCGGTTGCGGCGGCACGCTGATGCCCTGCAGGGTCTGGCGGATCTGTTCGGCGGAGAGTTCTTGGACCATGGGGACGGTCTGGAAAAGTTGACGGGGCGCACAGTTTACCCAGACGGACGACTTCTGGAACTGCCGATTTAGACAGAACCGTATCGGCAGCCGCGACGCGAACTTTATGCCTGCTCATCACGCCCGCGCGGCATCGGCAACCCCGGCGGCCAGCGGTTATAATCTCGCTCTTTTTCCCGGAGCACCGCCATGACCCTGCCCAGCTTGCGTCTGAAAGCCAACGCCGAGCGCCGCCTGCGCGCCGGCCACCTGTGGGTCTACAGCAACGAGGTGGATGTCCAGGCCACGCCGCTGAACGCCTTCGCCGCTGGCGACCAGGCGATCCTCGAGATGGCCAATGGCAAGCCGCTGGGCGTGGTGGCGCTGAGCCCGAACAACCTGATCTGCGCACGCCTGGTTTCCCGCGACACCAAGCACGTTCTCGACAAATCGCTGCTGGTACACCGCCTCAACGTCGCCCTGAGCCTGCGCGAGCGCCTCTTCGACAAGCCCTTCTACCGCCTGGTCTACGGTGACGCCGACCTGCTCCCCGGCCTGGTGGTGGACCGCTTCGGCGACGTGCTGGTGGTGCAGCTCGCCTCGGCGACCATGGAGAAGCACCGCGACGACGTGCTCGCCGCCCTGCTGCAGGTGCTCAAGCCCACTGCCGTGCTGTGGAAGAACGACTCCAGCGCGCGCGATGCCGAGGGCCTGGAGCGCTACGTGGAGAATGCCTATGGCGAAGTGCCCGAGTGGGTCGCCCTGGAAGAGAACGGCGTGCGCTTCGAGGCCCCGGTGCTGGCCGGGCAGAAGACCGGCTGGTTCTACGACCACCGCATGAACCGCGCGCGCCTGGCGCCCTACGTGAAAGGCAAGCGCGTGCTCGACCTGTTCAGCTACATCGGCGGCTGGGGCATCCAGGCCGCGGCCTTCGGCGCCAGCGACGTGATGTGCGTGGACGCCTCCGGCTTCGCCCTCGACGGCGTGGAGCGCAACGCCACCCTCAACGGCCTGTCCGACAAGGTCGCCTGCGTGGAAGGCGACGTGTTCGACGCCCTGCGCGAGCTGAAGGCCGCAGACGAGCGCTTCGACGTGGTCATCGCCGACCCGCCGGCCTTCATCAAGCGCAAGAAGGACCTGAAGAACGGCGAGGCCGCCTACCGCCGCCTCAACGAACAGGCCATGCGCCTTCTCTCCAAGGACGGCATCCTGGTCAGCGCCTCCTGCTCCATGCACCTGCCCGAGGACGACCTGCAGAACATCCTGCTCGGCAGCGCCCGCCACCTGGACCGCAACCTCCAGCTGCTGGAACGCGGCGGCCAGGGCCCGGACCACCCGGTGCACCCGGCCATCGCCGAGACCCGCTATATCAAGAGTCTGACGGTGCGGTTGTTGCCCAATAGCTGATAGCTTCAAAGCTGGAAGCTGGAAGCTGGAAGCTGGAAGCTGGAAGCTGGAAGCTGGAAGCTGGAAGCTGGAAGCTGGAAGCTGGAAGCTGGAAGCTGGAAAAGTATTCCAGGCGCCGCTCTTTCTTCAAGCTTCCAGCTTCAGGCTTCCAGCTGCCCCCACCCGCCGACCATCAGCCTTTCCCTGGCGGCGGCGGCCGGCGTAGAATCCTGCACATCCCTCGCCAACATCCCCCGGCGGGCCCGTGAGCCCCGGCCGCGCGGGCGGTGACCCCGCCCCGTCTTGCAGCCCCCTCCGAGCATGCAGCTCCATCTGCCGTTTGCATGTGCCTCGAACGACGCTCACGATAAGACTCTTACCGATGCCTGATTAGCCGCAGGAACTCGTCATGCCCGATTACCGCTCGAAAACCTCCACCCACGGCCGCAACATGGCCGGCGCCCGCGCCCTCTGGCGCGCCACCGGGATGAAGGACGAAGACTTCAAGAAACCGATCATCGCCATCGCCAACTCCTTCACCCAGTTCGTGCCCGGCCACGTGCACCTGAAGGACCTGGGCCAACTGGTCGCCCGCGAGATCGAGAAGGCCGGCGGCGTGGCCAAGGAATTCAACACCATAGCCGTGGACGACGGCATCGCCATGGGCCACGACGGCATGCTCTATTCCCTGCCGTCGCGCGAGATCATCGCCGACTCCGTGGAATACATGGTCAACGCCCATTGCGCCGACGCCATCGTCTGCATCTCCAACTGCGACAAGATCACCCCCGGCATGCTGATGGCCGCCCTGCGCCTGAACATCCCGGTGGTGTTCGTCTCCGGCGGGCCGATGGAGGCCGGCAAGACCAAGCTGGCCAGCCACGGCCTGGACCTGGTCGACGCCATGGTGGTCGCGGCGGACGATTCCTGCTCCGACGAGAAGGTCGCCGAATACGAGCGCAGCGCCTGCCCCACCTGCGGCTCCTGCTCCGGCATGTTCACCGCCAACTCGATGAACTGCCTGACCGAGGCCCTGGGCCTGTCGCTGCCGGGCAACGGCTCGACCCTGGCCACCCACGCCGACCGCGAGCAGCTGTTCCTGCGCGCCGGCCGTCTGGCCGTGGAACTGTGCCAGCGCTACTACGGCGAAGGCGACGAGTCTGTGCTGCCGCGCAACGTCGCCAGCTTCAAGGCCTTCGAGAACGCCATGACCCTGGACATCGCCATGGGCGGCTCGACCAACACCATCCTGCACCTGCTGGCCGCAGCGCAGGAGGCGGAGATCGCCTTCGACCTGCGTGACATCGATCGCCTGTCGCGCAAGGTGCCGCAGCTGTGCAAGGTGGCGCCAAACATCCAGAAGTACCACATGGAAGACGTGCACCGCGCCGGCGGCATCTTCTCCATCCTCGGCGAGCTGGCCCGCGGCGGCCTGCTGCACACCGACGTACCGACCGTGCACAGCCCGAGCATGGCCGACGCCATCGCCCAGTGGGACATCACCCAGACCCGCGACGAAGCCGTCCACACCTTCTTCAAGGCAGGCCCCGCCGGCATCCCCACCCAGACCGCGTTCAGCCAGAACACCCGCTGGCCGAGCCTGGACGACGACCGCGCCGAAGGCTGCATCCGCAGCGTCGAGCACGCCTACTCCGCCGAAGGCGGCCTGGCCGTGCTGTACGGCAACATCGCCCTCGACGGCTGCGTGGTGAAGACCGCCGGCGTGGACGAGTCGATCCACGTGTTCGAAGGCAGCGCGAAGATCTTCGAAAGCCAGGACGCCGCGGTGAAGGGCATCCTCGCCGACGAGGTGAAGCCGGGCGACATCGTGATCATCCGCTACGAAGGCCCGAAAGGCGGCCCGGGCATGCAGGAAATGCTCTACCCCACCAGCTACCTGAAGTCCAAGGGCCTGGGCAAGCAATGCGCCCTGCTCACCGATGGCCGCTTCTCCGGCGGCACCTCGGGCCTGTCCATCGGCCACGCCTCGCCGGAAGCCGCCGCGGGCGGCGCCATCGGCCTGGTCAAGGATGGCGACAAGGTGCTGATCGACATCCCCAACCGCAGCATCAACCTGCTGGTCAGCGACGAAGAACTGGCCGCCCGCCGCATCGAACAGGACAAGAAAGGCTGGAAGCCGGCGCAGCCGCGTGCCCGCCGCGTCAGTACTGCGCTGAAGGCTTATGCGTTGCTGGCTACCAGTGCTGACAAGGGGGCGGTGCGGAACAAGGCATTGTTGGACGGCTGATACTCCGAACAATTAAAAAGCCCGGGGTGCTCCCGGGCTTTTTAATTGGCGGAAGATAAGATATCCAACCAAACTTTACTTCTACGTTACCTATTGAAATCCCATTAGTTAGGGATTACCACCACCGCCAGCCTGCTCGGCGGCAGCGCAACCCTTGGGAACAAAAGCCGAAGGCATATCCGAGTTTGTTTCACACTTAAATCCACCCGCAGCTGAAATAGTTCCATCAGCCGCATACGTAGTCTTAACATATTTCAAATCTATATATGCATTAGTTCCAAGTCTCTTGGCATCACGAAGAGTACATTTTATTCCAGCCTCGCCCACATCAATAGCCGAGCAGTTAGGCGTTTCATTGCCGGGAAGACCGACGCTGGCTATAGTGGGAATACGATCTGCTATGATATCTAACTCAAAAGGCGCCTTATGCGTAGCCATTTCCGCAAGACCGGCAGCAGCTTTAGCAGTTGCGGTGTAGTCCTGATAAGCCGGAAGGGCAATTGCTGACAAGATACCGATAATTGCAACAGCAATCATCAGTTCGATCAGGGTAAAACCCTTTTGCAGGGTGCGATATCGTCTCATATTCCTTCTCCATGAGTTATTAATTCTTTACCCGCAAAGTTCTGACCAAAACCAGCGGACAAATGAATTAGATCTTCCATGAACAAGACAAATATGTAGTCCCACTCCCTCAGGCGTGACTGAATTTTCCCCAACATCCAAACACGCTTGACAGCACTCAAAACCGCCCAACAAAAGATGACAAATAATGGCAGATAATGCCGTTACCACCGACACTTCCTGACAGTTAGTGTCACCTCCCAAAGAAAAATCCCTGCCCTATGGCACTGTCCGATCCCGCCCCCACCCCGTAAAATCCCGCTCTTTTTCCCGGACTGCCGCCATGAGCTCCCTCGAGAACCCCGTCACCGCCGACAAGGCCCAGCGCGACCTGGTCTACGGCCTGGAAGACCGTCCCGCCCTGCCCGTCGCGCTGCTCGCCGCGCTGCAGCACCTGCTGGCGATCATCGTGCCGATCGTCACCCCCGGCCTGCTGATCTGCCAGGCGCTGGGCGTTTCCGCCCGCGACACCAACCTGATCGTGTCCATGTCGCTGGTCATCTCCGGCATCGCCACCTTCGTCCAGTGCAAGCGCTTCGGGCCGTTCGGCGCCGGGCTGCTGATCGTCCAGGGCACCAGCTTCAACTTCGTCGGCCCGCTGATCGCCGGCGGGGCGCTGATGGTCAAGCAGGGCACGCCGGTGGAGCAGGTGATGGCGGCCATCTTCGGCGTGGTCATGGCCGGCTCCTTCGTGGAGATGGGCGTGTCGCGCATCCTGCCGTTCGTGAAGCGGCTGATCACCCCGCTGGTGACCGGCATCGTGGTGCTGATGATCGGCCTCACCCTGATCAAGGTCGGCCTGATCAGCATGGGCGGCGGCTTCAGCGCCATGGGCAACGGCACCTTCGCCAACGGCGAGAACCTGCTGCTGTCCGGCACCGTGCTGGCGATCATCGTGGTGCTCAACCGCATCCCGGTGGTGTGGATGCGCAGCGGCGCCATCGTCATCGCCCTGGCCGTGGGCTACGCGCTGGCCGGCTACCTGGGCCGCCTGGACTTCAGCGGCATGCACCAGGCCGCGATGTTTCAGGTGCCGACGCCGCTGCACTTCGGCCTGAGCTTCTCCTGGGCGCTGTTCATCCCGATGCTGGTGATCTACCTGGTCACCTCGCTGGAGGCCATCGGCGACGTCACCGCCACCAGCCAGGTGTCGAAGCAGCCGGTGGAAGGCCCACTGTGGATGCAGCGGATCAAGGGCGGGGTGCTGGTGAATGGCGCCAACTCGCTGCTGGCGGGCATCTTCAACACCTTCCCCAGCTCGGTGTTCGCGCAGAACAACGGGGTGATCCAGCTGACCGGCGTGGCCAGCCGCCACATCGGCCTGTGGATCGCCGCGATGCTGGTGGTGCTGGGCCTGTTCCCCAGCGTCGCCGGGGTGATCCAGGCGGTGCCCGAGCCGGTGCTCGGCGGCGCGGCCATGGTGATGTTCGGCGCGGTGGCCGCCTCGGGCATCAACATCCTCGCCGGCACCCACCTCGACCGCCGCGCCCTGCTGATCATCGCCGTCAGCCTGGCCCTGGGCCTGGGCGTGTCGCAGGTGCCTGAATTCCTCGCGCACATGCCGGCGGCGCTGCGCAACGTGCTGGAGTCCGGCGTCGCCACCGGCGGCATCTGCGCCCTGCTGCTGAACTGGTTCCTGCCGGAAACACCGGCGGCCAGGGCCCAGCACTGAACCAGCCACGACGCCACCCTCGGGTGGCGTCGTCGTTTATGCTGGATGCATGAGCACTTCCCTGCGCGTCGGCGTAATAGCCGACACCCACAACCTGCTGCGTCCCGAAGCACTGGAAGCCCTGCGCGGCTGCCAGCGCCTGCTGCACCTGGGCGACATCGGCAAGCCGGCGATCCTCGATGCGCTGCGCCAACTGGCGCCGCTGGACGTGGTGCGCGGCAACAACGACACCGAAGCCTGGGCCGAGACCATTCCCGAAACCCTGGGCCTGGAACTGGGCGGGCTGCGCCTGTACCTGATCCACGACCTCAAGCAATTGGCCATCGATCCACGGGCCGAAGGCTTCGACGTGGTGCTGGCCGGGCATTCGCACAAGCCGCTAGAGGAAGTGCGCGACGGGGTGCTCTACCTCAACCCCGGCAGCGCCGGGCCGCGGCGCTTCAAGCTGCCGATCTCGCTGGCGATCCTGAGCATCGCGGACGGCCAGGCGTCGGTGGAAATGATCGAGCTCGGCTGAACGTAGGGCGAATAACCGTTCGCGGTTATCCGCCGCCTGGCCTTGGCCGCTGGCCCGCTCGCTGTTGGGCTTGGCGCTGGCCGGGTATGCGCCAGGGCTCGGCCAAGACGCGGCAGCAACGGAGGTGTAGCGGCGTATAACCGTTCGCGGTTATCCGCCCTACGGTTCCAATAGCTGCTGAGCCAGGGCGTCTACCTGCTCCTGGCGTTCGCTCTTATCCACCCGCTTGCGGCCATTCAAGGTCGACCACTCCGGGTGCGCCCGCGCCTTGCGCAGCGCCTCGGGCAGCTTGCCCTCGCGCCATTGCTTGTCTTCCGGCGAATCGACGCGAATGGCTTCCATGGCCGCATGGCCCCGCGTCTGCAATGCCGCCAGCAGCTGGCGCTGGCGCAGGGCGAGCAGGCGCAGCACGCTGTCGTCCACCGAGAGTTCGCGCTGCCCCTTGAGCTTGCCGAGCAGGCGCTGGCCGTAATGGCCGACGGTCTGCCAGGCGCCGCCGGCCAGGGCGCCGAGGGCGGTGGCGGCGCCCAGGGTCAGGCCGCCCACCAGCAGGTCGATGCCCGCGCCAGCCGCGGCACCGGCAGCTACTCCACCGCCCAGGCGCACACCGAGCTGACGCAGGGTCTCGGGGTTGAACAGGTCGTCGCCCCAGCGGCCGTCCAGCAACGGCAGGTCGGCGGCGCGGGCATCGTCCTTGCGGAAGGCGTAGAGGCGCAGCAGGGCCTGTACGCAGGCTTCCTCGCGCTTGCGCACGCGGTCGCGCAACACTTCGGTGGCCAGGCGGATGGCCTCGGCATCGCCCGGCACCAGGTCGCGGCAGGCGGCAACGTCCACCAGCAGTTCGGCGATCAGCTTGGCGCCGGCTTCGCGGCGAGCCACGGCCTGGGCCTCGTGGTCCCGGATCAGCCGTTCCAGCTGCGGGCGCGACTTCTCCAGCAGCAGCGCCAGGCTTTCGTAGAGCCGGCGTTCGCCATCCAGCGGCGGCGCCACGCTGTCGAAGCGCACCAGCGCATGCAGGCCCAGGCGCGATAGGGCCTCGCGCCATTGCTCCTCGCGGTGGTTGGCGCTGGCGACGAAGTTCAGCACCGGCAGCAGCGGCCGCGCACAGCCGGCGAGTACCGCCAGTTCGTCGCGGTACTTGGCCAGCACCGGTTCGCGGGCGTCGATCACGTAGAGCCCGGCGTCGGACGCCTGCAACTGGCGCAGCACCTTGGCTTCCTGTTCGAAGCGGCCGCGCGCCTCGCTGCCGTCGAGGAAGCGACGCAGCTTCTCCGGGCCGTCCAGGCGCTCGCCGGGGCGTTCCAGGGCGTCGAGAAAGTCGCGCAGGGCGATGGCGTCCTCCAGGCCCGGCGTGTCGTACAGCTCCAGCAGCGACTCGCCGTCCACCGACAGGCGCGCGCCCTCGACGTGGCGGGTGGTGCTGGGACGGTGCGAGACCTCGCCGAAGCCGACGTCGCGGGTCAGGGTGCGCAGCAGCGAGGTCTTGCCGACGTTGGTGTGGCCGACCACGGCCAGCCTGAGGGGCTCAGTCATGTCCGCTCTCCAGCCAGGCCAGGGGCGATGCGCCGCTGTGCGGCAGGTTCAGCTTGTCGATGGCGGCATGCCAGTCGGCCAGGCGGTCGCTGTCCAGGCCGCTGCCCGCCGGCGGCTGCAGCAGCCAGACGCGGGTGGCGCCGGCGCAGCGCGACAGCTCGGCGATCAGCGCTAGGGTGCCGCGGTCCGGCGAGCGCCGCGGGTCGCAGGCGATGGCCAGGCGCGCCGGCGGGTAGCGGGTCAGTTGTTCCAGCAGGCGGCGGCGTTGTGCGCCATCGTCCAGCACGCCGGCATCGGCCACGCCGGCCGGCAGCTTCGGCGGCCAGGGCTGGCTGTCGTCCAGTTCGATGGCCACCAGCAGGGCGCCGTCCGCGCTGGCGGCGGGGTTCTGCGCCTGGGGCTCGACCAGGCTGGCCGGCGCGGCATCGTTGACGCCCAGGCGCTCGCTGCTGGGCAGCAGGCGTTCGCGCAGCAGGCTGTAGCCGGGCAGCGAGAGGTCCAGGCGCAACGCCGCGCGGCCGCGGCGCCAGCGCCACAGGCAGAAGGCCCAGAGCAGCAGGCGCGGCAGCAGGCCGTAGACCGCCAGGATGCCCACCAGCCAGCCGGCCCAGGCGTGGCGCGCCGCCTCGCTGGCCACCAGGGCATCGCCGCTGGCGCGCACCAGGTCGCTGTCCGGCAGCGGGAAGCCCAGCAAC
This sequence comes from Pseudomonas sp. PI1, assembly GCF_000812405.1. NCBI lineage: Bacteria > Pseudomonadati > Pseudomonadota > Gammaproteobacteria > Pseudomonadales > Pseudomonadaceae > Pseudomonas > Pseudomonas sp. PI1. Next base: position 85,205 of record NZ_JWMC01000078.1, on the reverse strand, counting down.
GAAGGCAGTGCGCCGAGGCCTTGGGTGAGGAAAACGAAGGTGTCGCCGCCGAGGATGGTGGTTTCCCAGACGAAGCCGTAGCGCCGCGTCGAGAGCAACGCCAACAGCACCACCATGGCCGCGCCCAGGGCCAGCAACCACAGGCCGTGGACCAGCATGCCCAGCGCCCAGCGCGTCAGGCGCTGGCGGCCGAGCAGCACCAGCAGCGCCGGCGCCAGTTGCGCGGCGCGGGCATCGCGCGCCAGCTTGCCGCTCAGCCATAGCCAGAGACGGCCCAGCGCGCCGGCCGCCTCGCCGCCGCCAAGGGCGAAACCCGCGGCCCAGCCGAGCAGCATCAGCAGGTCCAGGCCGAGCAGGCTGGCCAGGGCCCAGAACACATTGACCGGGCGCTGGCCATCGCCGAGGGCGGCCAGGGCCAGGCCGGCGCCGCTGAGCAGGGCGAGGAAGATCAGCAGGTAGAAGGCCAGTTGCGCGCCCTGTTTCCACAGGCGCAGGGCGCTGTCCAGCTCGTCGCGGCCGGCCAGCCACAGGGCGCGGTTCTCGATGCGCCGGGGCAGTTCGCCGCCGGCGGCGATGGCGCGGCGGTTGGCCTCGGCGTCCTCCAGCGGGCCGGCCTGCTCCTCGCGCAGGCGCACGGCTTCGCACAGCCACAGTCGGTCGAAGGCGGAAGGTGGGGCGCTATCGCTCACAGTGTCTCCGGCACGGGTTCCTGGGGCGCAAGCATAACCGCTGTGCCGCGCCGCGTCCGCCCGCCAGCTCTCCGGGGTAACGGTAACACCGGCGCCCGCCGACCGAACCAAGGAAGGGCTTACCCGGCGCGCCCACGGGTATAGGGTGCCAAAGCCAACCAGAACAACAACAACAACGAGGCCCGCCATGCCGCGCGTCCTGCCCTGCGCCCTGCTCCTGCTGGCCGCCGCCCACGCGGCGGCCGTGGAAACGCCCCCGGTGCGCCCCTCCGACTGGGGCCCGGACACCCCGCTGATGCAGGCGGTGCCGCCGCGCCAGCTGGACGACAAAGTCGGCCAGCGCGCCTCCGACAGCGACGAGTCGAAGCTGTGGATAAGCCACACCGACTTCCGCCTGCACGACGACATCGGCTTCTTCATCCGCCGCATGCTGATCCGCATGAGCTCCAACGGCCCCAAGGGCACGCCGCTGATGCTCGACGACCCCAGGGCCATGGTCGCGCGCATCCAGGCCGGCGACATCTTCGTCGCCGACGCCACCCTCGCCACCCTGCTCAACGCCGAACTGCGCGGCGCCGACGCGCCGGTGCGCAACCTGGTCCTGGCCACCCGCAAGGACGGCCAGGAAGTGCGCGGCGAGTTGCTGCGCAAGGGCCGCTGGCGGCCGCTGCGGATGCTCACCGGCATCGAGCAGGCCGGCCCGCTGAAGGTGGCGCTGGTGCCGCAACGCATCTTCGTCGACGGCGTGGACGTCACCCCTTCGCTGAGCGCCGCCTCCATCGAGATGTCAGAGGTGCTGCAACTGCACACCGCGCACATGCAACTGGTCGGCAACCGCATCCTGGTCGACCTCGACGGCCTGTTCCCGCCGCCGCGCCTGGAGTTCGCCGTGCGCAGCCTGAAGCTGGCCGACGGCGGCATGGACCTGCAGTTGGGCGACGACCTGGCCAGCCTGCAATGGCCGCAGTTGCAGGCGCCGGAGAGCTACATGTTCATCCAGGGCGGCGACATCAAGATGGCCCGCACCATCCTGGTCAAGGCCTACGCCCTGTTCACCAGTCTCAGCCCCGGGCAGCCGCTGCTGTTCAACCTCTACGACTACCGCCGCCAGCTGCAGTATGGCGAGATCCGCCTGCGCCAGGACGGCATGGTGCACATCGCGGTGTCGCCGGTGAAGGCGCCGGCCCCGCAGGAGAAAGCCCTATGAAGCGTCTGCTGCCCCTGCTCCTCGCCCTGCCCCTGCTTGCGCAGGCGCAGAGCGCCATCGACCGCCAGCAGCAGGAACTGCAGCTGCTGCGCCAGGGCTGGTTCCAGCAGACGCCGCCGGACGCCGGGCACGCCGCCAGCCGCCCGGGCGGCGTGCGCGATTCCGGCCAGGACGGCGTCGGCCTGCTGCTGCACAACGTGGACATGTACTTCGAGGGCGGCATCGGCTTCCACAGCCCGCAGCTCAATGGCTGGCTGGTGCCGCTCAAGGCCGGCGCGCCGGTGGATTTCGACCGCCCGCAGGACATGCGCATCCAGGTCACCGAGGGCGAGGTGATCCTCGACCCGCAGCAACTGGCCAGCCTGTTCAACGAGCGCATCCTGGCTTATCCACAGAGCATGCTGCGCAACTTCAGCATGAGCATCGACGGCGAGCGCCTGCGCGTCAGCGGCGAAGTACAGCCCCTGGGCATCGGCCCCTGGCTGCCGCTGCGCCTGGCCGGCAGCGTGCGCCTGGAGGGCGACGAGATCCTCTACCAGCCGGACCAGGTCAAGGTCCTCGGCGTGCCGGCCTACGGTGCCATGAGCCTGGTCGGCCTGCACCTGGATTCGCTGGTCGACCTGCAGCGCCCCGGCGCCCTGCTGCGCGACAACGCCATGCGCCTGGACTACCACCAGGTGTTCCCGCTGGTGGGCATCGACGGCAAGGTCGATGCCGCCTGGCTCGATGCGCAGGGCCTGCACCTGCGCTTCGCCCGCCCGGCCGGCAGCCCGCCGCCGCGCTTCGAGCCGCCCAGCCTGGCCGGTCCTTCGTACATCTGGCTGCAATCGGGCGACCTGAAGATCTTCGAGATCCTCATCACCTACGCGCAGGTGCTGCTCAAGGCCGAGCAGCCCGGCCAGACGCTGGCGTTCAGCCTCAAGGACTACCGCAAGGTGCTGGCCACCGGCATCACCCAGGTCAACGAGGACGGCACCTTCTTCATGCGCGTGCCGCCCTACGCGAACGACGCGCCGGCCCAGCGGCTGGTATCCTCTGCCACCGATGGATCACCCTGAGCACATGACCGGAGCCACGATGTCCCAAGCCCCTTCCCGCCTGCCGCTGGCGATGATCGCCGCCCTCGCCGAGAACCGCGTGATCGGCGTCGACAACCGCCTGCCCTGGCACCTGCCGGCCGACCTCAAGCACTTCAAGGCGCTGACCCTGGGCAAGCCGATCATCATGGGCCGCAAGACCTGGGACTCCCTCGGCCGCCCGCTGCCCGGCCGGCTCAACCTGGTGGTCAGCCGCCAGGCCGGCCTGAAGTTGGAAGGTGCCGAGGTCTTCACCTCGCTGGACGCTGCGCTGCAGCGCGCCGATGCCTGGGCGCGGGAGGAGGAAGCCGAGGAGCTGATGCTGATCGGCGGCGCCCAGCTCTACGCCGAGGCCCTGCCCGTGGCCGAGCGCCTGTACCTGACCCGCGTGGCCCTGAGCCCGGCGGGCGACGCATGCTTCCCCGAGGTGGACGAAAGCCGCTGGCACCTGGCGTCCAGCATCGAGCATGAAGCCACGGCAGAAACGCCGGCCTATGCCTTCGAGGTCTGGGACCGCGCTTGAGGGGCTCTTAGCCTGGCAGGATCGACTGTCTTGCCCACTGAACCGAGGTGCTTTCCGTAGGATGGGTTGAGCTTGCGAAACCCATGCGGTCTCGGTGATGGGTATCGCTTCGCTCAACCCATCCTACGGGTGTCGCGTTTGCCGGAGGAGGCAGGCGGGCTTGCTCGCTTCTACGACAAGCCGCCGTCCGTCAGGGGGTCGCCGGCTTCGCCGCCGCATGGCGGTAGGCCCAGACCATCAGGGCGATGCCGCCGAGGATCATCGGCACGCACAGCAGCTGACCCATGGTCAGCCAGTCCCAGGCCAGGTAGCCCGGGCCGCCGTTGCCGCCGGCGCCCTGGTCGGCGTCGGGCAGGCGGAAGAACTCGACGAAGAAGCGGAAGCAGCCGTAGCAGAGGATGAACAGGCCCGACACCGAGGCGGTCGGCCGCGGCTTGCGCGAGAACATCCAGAGGATGGCGAACAGCACTATGCCTTCCAGGGCGAACTCGTACAGCTGTGACGGGTGGCGCGGCAGCTGCGCCGGGTCGCTGTAGGGCGGGAAGATCATCGCCCAGGGCACGTCGGTGGGCTTGCCCCACAGCTCGGCGTTGATGAAGTTGCCGATGCGCCCGGCGCCCAGGCCGATCGGCACCAGCGGGGCGATGAAGTCCATCAGCTGGAAGAAACTCTTGCCGTTGCGCTTGCCGAACCACCAGGTGGCCAGCATCACCCCAATCAGCCCGCCGTGGAACGACATGCCGCCCTCCCAGACCTTGAACAGGTTCAGCGGGTTGGCCAGGTAGAAGTCCAGCTTGTAGAACAGCACGTAGCCCAGGCGCCCGCCGAGCACCACGCCGCAGGCGACCCAGAACACCAGGTCGGAGAGCTTCTCCTTGCTCCAGGTCGCATCGAAACGGTTCAGCCGGCGCGAGGCCAGCAGCCAGGCGCCGCCGATGCCGATCAGGTACATCAGCCCGTACCAGTGGATCTTCAGGGGGCCGAGCGACACCGCGACGGGGTCGATCTGTGGATAGGGCAGCATCGCTTACTCCTAGGGTTTGATCAGGAAACTCATGCCGATGCAGAACATCAGCAGAGCGAACAGGCGCTTGAGCACCTTGGCCGGCAGGCGGTGCGCCAGGCGCGCGCCGATGCGGGCGAAGAACATGCTGGTGACGGCGATGCCCACCAGCGCCGGCAGGTAGACGAAGCCGAAGCTCCACTGCGGCAGCTCGGGCCGGTGCCAGCCGACCACGATGAAAGAAATCGCCCCGGCGATGGCGATGGGCAGACCGCAGGCCGAGGACGTAGCCACCGCCTGCTGCATGGAGACGCCGCGCCAGGACAGGAAAGGCACGGTCAGCGAGCCGCCGCCGATACCGAAGATCGCCGAGGCCCAGCCGATGAAGCCGCCGGCCGCGCCCAACCCGCCCTTGCCCGGCAGGCTGCCGCCGGCCTTGGGTTGCAGGCCCAGGGTCATCTGGATGGAGATGAGCACGGCGAAGACGCCGATGATCTTCTGCAGCACCGCTCCCTTGATGGCCGAGGCGGTCAGCGCGCCCAGGGCGCTGCCGACGACGATGCCCACGGTCATCCACAGGAACACCGGCCAGAGCACCGCGCCGCGGCGATGGTGTTCGAGGATGGAATTGACCGAGGTGAAGACGATGGTAGCCAGCGAGGTGCCCACAGCCATCTGCGTCAGCACCTCGACGGGAAAGCCATGGGCGGTGAAGCTGAACACCAGCACCGGGACGATGATCAGGCCGCCGCCGACGCCGAACAACCCGGCCAGCACGCCCGCGCAGGCACCCAGCACCAGGTAGAGAAGGAACTCCATGGAGACCTCGGGTGGCAAAAGCGGCATGGTACCGAAAATGCGCCGGCGACGGCAGCCGCCCGCGGCGGATGGCCGTGACTCAGTCGCCCGCCTTGCCCCAGACCAATACCGGCCGCACCACCTCGCCCAACTGGCTGCGCGGTATGGGCCCGAAGTAGCGGCCATCGAAGGACAACCGGCTGTAATCGGAGAGCATCAGCACCTGGCCGGCCGCCAATTGGAAGCGATCGCTGTCGGGCCGGGGCATCGCCCTGCCCCTGGGGTCAACGTCCAGGCGCTGGCTGCGCGCCTGCAATTGGCCGTTGACGCTGATGCCAGCAGGCTGGATAGCTACCTCGTCACCCGCTTCACCCACCAGGCGCTTGAGCAGGCGCATGTAGCCGCCGGGACAAGTGCCGGCAGCCAGATAACCACGCTCGTGGGCGAGGCGAAACACCTCGCGCTGCGGAGGGCAGAACAGTACCAGGTCGCCCCGCGCCGGCACCTTGTCCACCACCCAGTAGAGTCCGGGCGGGAAGCTGCTGGTGGTGTTGATGCGCAACCCGGCATGCAGTACCAGCGGCAAGGCACAGAAAGCCGCGATCGCCGCCAGTGCGGCGATACTCAACGGCCGCATCAGGCATTGGCCCTGGCGGGATGCCGGTCGATGGTCCGGTCGCTTTCTCGCGGTGCCGGCACCCGCGCCCTGGCCAGGAACACCGGGTCCTGGAAATACAGCGGCTGCTTGCCGTAGAAGGCCGGGAAGCCGGCGCAGTAAACCACCATGTCGCCCGCCTCCTGGATGTTGCCCTGGCTGTCCTTGCGCGGCCCCGGCATGCGTAGAGCCTCATCCACGGTCAACAGTGGACGCTGCACTTCCTGCAGGGTCCGGGAAACCTGGCCCAGCAGCGCGCTGGAGCGCCGCCCGCTGGTGGTGATCTGCTCCTTGACGATGGTGGTCTGCCCGGTCAGCTTGGACAGGTGTTCGGCGGTCTCCACGCGGTTCGGCGGGTAGGCGTTCTGGATGTGGCAGTTGGAGGTGATGCTCTCGTTCTGCCCGTAGAACTCCTGCAACTGCGAGAGATCCTGGACAATCAGGTAGCACTTGATGCCATAGCCGGCCACGAAGGCCAGCGACTCCTGCATGATGTCCAGCTTGCCGAGGCTGGGGAACTCGTCGAGCATCATCAGCAGGCGGTGCTTGTAGTGCGCCTTGGGCCGGCCATCCTCGAAATCCATCTTGTCCGCCAGCAGGCGCACGATCATGTTCACCAGGATGCGCACCAGCGGGCGCAGGCGCGCCTTGTCGTTGGGCTGGGTGATGATGTACAGGCTCAGCGGATCGTCGTGGTTCATCAGGTCGCGGATCTTGAACTCCGAACGGCTGACGTTGCGCGCCACTATCGGGTCGCGGAACAGCGACAGGTAGGACTTGGCGGTGGACAGTACCGAGCCGGCCTCTTCCGCCGGGCGGTCGAGCATGTCCCGGGCCGCCGAGCCCACCAGCGGATGGTTCTCGCCATTGAGATGGCCATAGTGAGTCATCTCCTGCCAGAGCTCCTCGATCGGCCGAGACGGATCGGCCAGCATGGCGTCCAGTGCCGGCAGGCTGGCCACGCCCCCCTCGTCCAGCGAGCGATAGCACAGGTGCAGGATGCAGCCCACCAGCAGGGCCTGGGAGGTCTTCTGCCAATGATCGTTGAGACCCTTGCCATCGGGGTCGACGATCAGCGTGGCGAGGTTCTGTACGTCGCCCACTTCGAACTCGGTGCCCAGGCGGATTTCTTCCAGAGGGTTCCAACCCACGCAGCCATTGGCAGTTGCCGGCTCGAAGCGCAGCACCCGGTTGCCGGCGTGCTGCTGCCGCCAACCGGCGGTCAGCGCCCAGAGTTCACCCTTGAGGTCGGTGATTACGGCACTGTGCTTCCACGACAGCAGGGTCGGGATCACCAACCCGACGCCCTTGCCGCTACGGGTCGGGGCGAAGGTCAGGATATGCTCCGGGCCGTTGTGGCGCAGGTAATGCAGCTTGTTGCGCTTATCGAGCCAGGCACCGACATAAACGCCCTCGTCCGCCAGCAGGCCGGCGCTCTCGATATCCTTGCGCGCGCCCCAGCGAGCGGAACCATGGAGGAACTGGTTGGCCGTGGCGCTGTTGCGCTGGATCAGCCGGACCACCACCAGCGCCATCATGCCAGCCGCACTGACCAGCATGCCGAGGGAGCCCGCGCGTAACAATGCGTCCTGGTACTGATCCGACCACTTCGCCGCCCACACCAGGATCATCCAGGGTGCATAGACTCCGCCCAGGCTGTCCCCGAGCGCCGGGTGCTCGCCATAGAGATGGGCGAAGTACTGGGTGGCGGTCACAAGACCGGCCAGCAGGAACAGGATGGCCAGCAGCGCCTGCCAAACGTTGCCGCCGCTGCGCTGGCCGCCACGAATCTGCGGGCCGACGGCATTGTTGTGCTTCATTGGGTTCGCTCCGTGAACGAAGTTGACGGGAAGGGGACCACCAGTCTCAGGAAGGCATGGGCCTTGACCGGCCGGGCTCGCAGGTCTGGTTTTGCCGCCGGTTTTCCTGCCGGCTGCGCTCGGCCTGGCGCTGCAGGCTCCATTGCGCCGCCAGCTCCGGCTGTTCGGCGCGCAGTTTGCGAGCCGCCAGCTCCTCGATGCGTGGGGCATACAAGCCCATGCCCTGGTGCAACTCATGCACCCGCTCCAGGCGTGCCTGCAGCAGTTGCAGGCGCCCCTGACATTCGGCCTGACGCTGCTGCCAGGCGGCGCGCGCCGAAGGTAGCGCCAGGAATCCGGGACGCCCGGCCTGGCCTTGCTGCAGCAGGGCCTGCTGGTGCTCGATCAAGGCTTCGAGACGCTCTTCGATGGCCTCGGCCTGGGCCTGCTTCTGCTCCACGCATAGCGCCAGCGCCTCGCCATAACGGCTTTGCAGCGAGGCTGTTTGCAGTAGCGCCGCTTGCTCCCCGGCCAGTTGCTGCGCCTGGCTTTCCAGGGCCTCGCCGGTGTCGGAGACGGTGGCCGGAAGGCCGGGTTTCTTGTCGTCGGGCATGGGGGCTGGGCTTCAGATGAGGAATAGATAACCGGCCTTGGCCATGGGAATGCGGATCAGCCATAGCGCCAGCAGGTGCAACGGGTAATAGGCATAGAACAGCCAACGCCAGCGCGGAATGCGCAGATCGATGGTGCTTGCCAATAGGATCAGCGGCAGCGCTGCCACGGCCCAGTAGTTGCGATTGACCAGATACAGGGCGGCCAGGGCCGCGAGAACAAGGGTCAACGCCGTCCAGCCGGGCTGCCGCCGATACCAGCCGAAGGCCAGGCCCAACAGCACTGCTGGCCACCAGAACTCCACCAGCGCGCCACCGACCAGCACCACGAGCAGGGCGCCCAGCAGTGCGCAACGCCGCCCCATCGCTGCGTGGTCCAGGCACCAGGTCGCCAGGGTGATCGCCAGCAGAGTGAAGAAGATGTTCAGCGGATACCAGCCACCGCTCAGGCCGCCCAGTGCGATGAACGGTGGCGTCGCCAGCAGGCCGAACAATGTCAGGCGCAGCGCTGTGCGCGAGTAGGCGCCGCTGGCCAAGGCGCCCGGCCGCGCCAGGTTCCAGGCGAGGACGAAGACGAACAGCGGCATCGCCAGGCGCCCGGCCTCGAACAGCCAGGGCAGTGTCTCGTTGAACAGGTACTTGTTGATGTGATCACCACTCATCAACAGCAGCGCCAACCACTTCAGTGCTTCCAGCGAGCCGTCGGCGATCATCAGGCGCGGTGCGCGCCAGTTGCCGGCCAGCGTAGTGCTCTTCGCTTCCATGCCCGGCACTCAGCGACGGATCGCCTTGCCCAGGCCGGCGTCCAGCTCCAGCTTCGGCGCTTGGGAGCGACTCAGGTCGTCCATGCCCTTGCCGTGGACAATCGCCGTGCTCCTGCCGACCTGGTAGGTGCGGTTCGGATCGCAGTCGCGGCGGTCATGGATGACGAACTCGTTGGTCTGGCCGATCTTCTGCAGGATGTGGTGCTCGTCCATGTCCACCACCAGCCCGCTGAAGGCCTTGCGGCCGCTCTGGGAGGCTTCGCTGACGCTGGCAGAAGGATTGAGCGCACGCGCCTTGTCTTCCATGGCCTTGAAAGAGTGGGTGCGCTGCGAGGCCTGGGAATCGGTCTTGAGTTGCGGTTCGCTCCCGGGCGGTACCGGTACCTGCTGCAGATCGAGGTTGCTGATATACCCCCGCTCCGGACGAGACGCTGCCATTGACTTGGCCAGCTCTTCAGTCTGTTGGCGGGAAGCCTTTTGATATTCTGCCAACGCTCGATCGAAATCATCCTGCCCGCGCGCCTCCGTTCGTTCGGAACGAGTCCGCACTCCGGTGTACTCAGCCATTCGGTCCTTGAGCTGTTCTCCAACTTTGGAGAACCAGTTGCCGACTGACTCTACGCCTCGCTGAATGCCGGGCTTGCTGAGTGAATTGTCGTTCTCGAAGATGACTCCTCGCCCGCTGGCCTGGTGCTCGAAGGGCCGGTTTTGCCGGTCAAAGAGGTTGACCGTGCCTCGCTCCATCGGAAACGGCGTGTTGTCCACTGTCTGGAACGAGCCATCCGCGCCGCGGGTGAAAGCCTCGTTACCCGCCTTCAGACGCGAATCGATCAACGCCTCCTGGACCTTGTCCGGGTTCTTGATCAGTTCGTTGTACTGCCCGATGCGTTGCACGTCTTCCTGCTGCATCGGCTTCATCTCGATACCGGCAGCCTGCAGACGGTCATACATCACCGCCAGCGGTCCTGCCGCCAGCACATCGTTGCGGTAACCGCCACCGACCTGCGAATGCGCTCCGGCGAACTTCAGCTCCTCGATACGCGAGTTGTCGTCGTTGCGCAGAGCGCTGGTCAGGCGGAAGGTATCGCGGTATTCGTTCATCGCCACCAGGTGGGTGGTCGAGTCGACGTTCTTGCCAATCTCCAGGTTCTTCCCCAGATGGGTATCGGACATCGCGTTGCCATAAGAGGCCACGGTGTCGAAGATGCCCAGCTTGTGCACATGGGCCTGGCCCGGCGGAATCAGGAAGTCGCCCGTGGGTTGCCCCTGGCCATCCAGCTTCGGCACGCCACGCTCGATGAACTCGTTGGCGAGCGCGCGGGACTGTGCCGCACCTCGACTGAAGCCGACGATGTTCACATCGACCTTCTGGTCCGGGTATTTATTGTGGAAAGCGACTATGGCCTCGTAGGCCTGCTCGATCCGCGAGTCGCCGCCCAGACCGGTGCCCCCCTCCAACAGCGATCGTGGCGTGATCCTGGCCTGGCTGCCGACGCCGTCGAAATAAACCTTCTCCGACTGCCCCGACCTATCATGGGCATCGTACGTGAGCGGCTCGTGCCCGGAATTGCGAGCCAGGTTGGTGCCCTTGGCCGTATCGAGCTCGTAGAGCCGGGCCACATTGGTATGCGTGCCCTCGGGTGTATTCAGGTCCTTGTTGTTGCCGGTGCCATCGAAATACACCGTGAAGCGCAATGCATCGCTCATGTCACATCCCTATGAACCACTCCAACGGTAGAACAGGCTCCGCCTTCAGGAGCGCCCTTGCCGCAGCGCTGTCAGGAGCCTGGCTTGTTGAGGGTCACGATCAGATCGTGGACGCCATCGCCAGCCGCCCTGATGAATGCCTGGTAGAACTCCCGCCCCTTGAGAAGCAGGGGTGAGCCTTTTAGCGAATCGGCCGCGGCATCCACGGCAGCGCCACCGAAGTCTTCGCCCATTCGCTCTACACTGCGGTTCCGTGCCGAGGGGTCGTCATAAGGCTTCTGATACCAACTGGCGATCTGGTACTCGACGCCCTCTTCCTCGAACTTGGCCTTGAGGTGGGCGGCCAGGGCGAACAGCGTCTCGCGAGTCAACGTGGGATCGACATTCTGCGCCTTGAGAAAGTCTTCAACGCGCGTGGCGGCCGCGAAAATCAGGTCCTCATGGGTATATCCCTGCATGGGCGGGAAGACGCCGTCGGGAAGTTTCATTCCGGGGGTATAGGGCTGGTAATGGCCTTGCTTGTCTTTCATGGAAAACTCCTTGGCGTGAAGCGCAGAAGGTGTGATCGGCAGGAGCAGGCAGGCTCCCAGCACGAGAGGCACCAGCGAACCCGGGCGCAAGCGGCCCCAGGCCTTCGCCGGCCGGCGCGATCCTGGCTGCGCGGTGGCGACGCTCGCAGCGATGGTCGGTTGATTCAAGCGATCACTCCCTGTATCCGCATTGCAGTGGGTCCTTGTGCATGTCGTACCCTTTCGAGGCAGGCGCGGATGAACTCCGCGGAACCTCTGACCACGGTCATTGGTGATTGCTCCCCAGCAACAGAGACCTCGGCACGTAACCTGAAACGGACTCTCGCGGGAAGGCGACATGTGCATTGGCGCCATGCCCTTGTGGCGTGGCTTGCGCAGCAACCTGGGCAACGCTGGCAGGGCCTGGCGAGGCTCCTGAGGTCACCCCGTCCTGCGCTACTTGCTGAGTGACGAAGCGCGCATCCAGCCAGTCCGCCCAGTAGGCGGCACGACGCATCACCAGTTGGCGGTAGCGGGCGTTGATCTCCGGCGTGCGCGAGTGGTAGTTGGCAACGCGGGTCCAGAGGTCACCGCTGTCATTGCGCACATGGCTACGAATGCGCCAGGCCGCCAGTTCGTAGGAGTAGCAGCCGGCCTTCTCCACGTCCTGTGCGGTAATGCCGTAGCGCGAAAGTTCCTTCAGGTAGGCGGTATTGAACTGCATGGGGCCTACGTCGTAGGTACCGTTGCTGTTGCGCACCCATTGCCCGGGCTTGCCGGACTCCTGGCCGGCGACCGCGAGCACTATATTCACCGGCAGCTCGTATTTCACCGCCGCCATGATCGAGCAGGCAACGGGTTCGGTCAGGGCGGCGGGTGGAAGGTCGGCAACGAACGGCATGGCGACGTGCCTCAGATGACCTTGCCGAACTTGTTGTTGATCGCCTTGGTCGCGCTCGGGTCGGCCTTTGGGCAACTATCGAGGAAAGACTGGCGCGCATCCGCAGTCTGGCTCAATTTGATCTTGCCCTTCCTCTTCTTGACGATGTCGAAGTAGTCGGCGACCGGACCGTCACAGTTCTCCACCGTGCCGGCACCCTTGAGCTTGCCCCACATGCACAGCACGGTGGCGCACGGATCCTTGGCCTGGGCCGGCAGCGCGATGGCGAAACTGGCGGCCAGCACGGCCGCCGGAAGAATCCTGGCGATAGTCATGAGCACTCCTTGTTCAACTGTTTTCCTGTTTGCTGTCGCGATAGGCCGCCACTTCGGAGGCCGGGTCGAAACTGCGACTGGACGAACTGGTGTCCAGACGTGCGCTATTGCCGTTGGCTCCGGCGTTGGAAACGGCCGTAGCGAGCTGCCCACCCATAGATTTGTCGATGCGCGACTGGGCCATGCGTCCCATACCAGCGGCCAGGTTAGCTCCCATATCCAGAGCAATACGCCCGGCGGTTCCCATCTTGCTGGAGGAGGCGCTGGCGCCACTGCCACCAGAGCTACCCTTGGCCTGGCCGCCACCTGTACCGCCGCCGTCGGCTGCACCTTGGCCATCACCACTGGTATTCATGCCACCTGCTTCGGTCGATATGCTCCCGCCACCACTGTCGGCTGCTTGAGCCACGGCGCCAATGCCTCCGTCCGAGGCACCCTCCGATGAGCTACCAGAGCCCCCCGACCCACCACCAGAATATTCTCCCCCAGCGGAAGAAGCCGCAGAGACAGCAGAACCACCTCCCATACCCACGGACGACGCGGACGCCAAGCCCATGGCGCCCCCCAGAGGGCTCGCACCACCGCCACCGCCACCGCCACCGCCACCGAACATGCCGGACATTCGCGACGCAATATCCATCCCTGCTGCGACGTTGGACTGGGCACCTTTGAATGCCGAATATATGGATTGAGCGCCACCGGCCAGATTGCTCGCAAGGGACGCGCCACCGGACGCGACGGCACCTACGACAGATGCAGCAGTAGAGGCCGCGCCGACAGCAGCACCCGCCACCGCTCCCGCACTGAACGACCCGGAGGCCGATGCCGCACCTCCGCCGCCAGGAATCAAGCCGGCGATGATGTTGGGGAGGGTATGTATGAGTATCGCGAGAACAAACGCCACCACGCAGGGAACCAGAAGTTGCTCAACCGAGGCGCCGCCCTGAATCTTCTGCAGGAGATTGTTCATGACTGACATGGCGATGCCGATCATTAGCGTCATGGCCAGTAGCTTCATGGCTATCCCAGCGACGGCTCGGAAGTAGCCTATGGCGATATCGGAGGTCCAGCGCGAACCGCCAAAGCCCAGGACGAACATTCCGGCATAAGCCATGACCCATGCGGTCACCAGAACCATCAGTACATTGGCAGCTACAGTGGCAAGACACAGCAAAATGATCAAACAAACGATGACGATCGCCAGGCTGTCAGCGGGCTTGAAGATACTGACGTTCTTGGATGCCTTGGAGATGATGTCAAAGCCGATACTTATCGGCGTGGAGGGATTCAGCGTGTCGACCCCTCCGGCTTTTGACCCAATGGTCATCAAGGACCGGATGATATCCATGGCGTATTCCGGGCCATGGCGCAACAACCACAGGTAAAACCCGGTGAAAATGGTGAACCGGATGAACTCGGCGAAGAACTCACCGATATCTGCCTTGCGCATCACCATAAAACCGAAGGTCCAAACCAGCGAGATTGTGGCCAGCGTCCAGAACAGCCATGTCGCATAGGTACTGATAGTGCTGGCCCACCCAGAAGAGGCCCGCATGAACTCCTCGGTCACGTCGTTGAGAACACCCCCAGTCTCGGCTGCTGCTGTCTGAGACAGCAGCAGCGTGGCGAAGAGGATCACAAGTTGAGTGACCGAAGGTCTCATGGTTTGAATCCCTTATCCTTGCTTCGATCCGGTGGAGTGATATTCCAGAGTTTTTCACTAGCGGCCTGTTGTTCCTTGGCCTTCTTTTCATCCTCGGAATCCCAGCAACCGCTCAGCAACAAAACGGTGGCAGTGGCGAGAATGGCGACGATAGTGCGTTTCATGGTTTAAACCCCTGGTCTTTGCTGCGGTCGGGTGAGGAAATTGTCCAGAATCGCTCGCTGGCGGCCTGCTGCATGGACTCCTTGTCGGCCTGAGCCTGCTGCTGGGTGGCAATGGCATTCTGCTGGGTCATCAGCAGCGAGCGAATCTGAAGCAACTGATTGGCCTGCTGACTGGCCAACTGGTTGGCATAGCTGATGGCCTCCATTTGCCCCTTAGCGCCTTGGGCATTGCGCTGAAGATCCTGAAGAGTGGAGGCGTCGCGCTTGAGATTGCGCTGTTGCTCATCCAGGCCCCGGAATACGGCGTCGTTGGCCTTTTTTTGACTCTCACTGGCCAACTCTTGAGTCTTCTCCAGAGCAGCGCGATCGGCGTCGGAACAACCTGCCGAGGTGAAACAGGGACTGTTCTTGTAGTAGTCCAAGTCCTGGAACTGCCCGAGGTAGTCATCCAGGCTGCCGAGTTGCTGTTTGTAGTAAGCCAACGTGTCGGTAGCCTGGCTCAGCTTGTTGATAGTGTCCTGAGCTTGGTCCCAGATGTAGGACGCAGGGGCCAACGTGTTTTGCAATTGGTTCTCGTACTGTTCCAACTGGGTTTGATATTGCTCGATCTGCTTGAGCGTCTGGGACACCGACTCGGTTGCGGTCATGATGTTCTGGGTGAGGTTGCCACCATCAATTACGGGAATACCGGCCTGGGTCGGCAGGGCGAATCCGATACCGGCCGATAGCGCAATGGCGGCATTCAACAAGTGCATGGGCTTCATGTTGCTCTCCTTGGCAGGTGGCTCAGTAGTCGAAGGCCTGGTACGGCTTCGAGAAGGTCATGTCCTTGGTGACCATGACGTTGAAGCGGTAGCCCGGGCGGATTTCCAGGGTCGGGGCGATGTTCAGGTTCTTGGCGATCATCTGGGCGGTGACCTGACCCAATTGCTGGCCGAGAGCCTCGCTCATCGCGCTGCTGGCGGTCTGCCGGTCGTTGTAGCTGTCACTGTTACGGTCCTGGCTGAGGCTGATGCCGGCGACGATGCCCGACATCAGGAAGGCCGAGCCGAAGACCCGCAGGTAGTGGTTGTTGACCTGGTCGCTGAAGCCGGAATAGCCAGCACTGTCGGCGCCGGCCATGGAGCCGATGTCCATGGCCTTGCCGTCGGGAAAGACGATCCGCTGCCAGGCCACCAGCACCCGCGACTGGCCGTAGGCGACGTCACTGGAATATGAGCCGACCAGACGCGAGCCCTGGGGGATGAGCAGGTACTTGCCAGTAGGCGTGTCATATACGCCCTGGGACACCTGGGCCATGATCTGTCCGGGCAAGTCGGAATTGATCCCCGAGACCAGGGTCGCTGGTACCACATAGCCAGCACGCAGCTCGAAAGGCGAGCGCGGGGCTTCCAGGGCCGAGTCCAGGCGCCAACGGTCTTCGCTGCCCTGCTTGCCGAACTGGTCGTAGCCACGCCCGGCGGCGGCAGTCTGAACCAGGAAGGGCGAGTCCGAGGCGCTACCGTCCATACCGCTACCGCCACTAGCGCCGAGCAGGCCAGAGGAGCGCAGTTCTGCCAGGCGCGCCTTGTAGGCAGCGGTGGGGTCGGTATGCGATTGCTCCTGCAGGCGCTGGCGGGCCGCGGCGATGCGCGCGAGAGCTTCCTGCTGCGTTTGTGGGGCGCTCGCTGAGCTGGAGCCGCGGCTACGCGGTGCGTCGACCTGCACCGTGCTTCTGGCCCGGACAGCCTCCTGGAACTGCTGCATCTTCATGCGGCGGATACGCTCCAGTTCCTCGGCGTCCACGTTCGGCGGCAGATCGCGTGGCGGCAGCGGCGGTGCGTCGAGATTGCTGGGGCGCACCACCTGCAGGGCCGCCGGCTGCGCAGGTTTATCGTCAAGCGTCGGCAGCGCTGGCGGCTCGGCCTTGCTGGGGATGATGCCATCCTGGTCGATGCCCTTGATCTGCTGGGCGAACAGGCTGCTGTTGCCGCCCTTCTCGGCCTCCTTCTCGGCCGGCTTGCTCTGTTGCTCGGCACGGTCGGCGGCGACCAGCAGCATGATCAGCAGGAAGAGCATGGCGGCCCCACCGATGATGTACATCGGCCAGTTGTTGACCCGACGCACGCCACTGCGACGGGAAAGGGTCCCGGGCGATGCGTCCGGGGACATGGCGTCGTTGCTGCTACTCATCGCCACTCACTCCTTGCGGACCCAGACGCCGGCCGGTTGCAGGCCTTCGTTCTGCACTATGTAGGCACGACTGATCGACTCCCGCCCGTATTGCAGGGTGACCCGGTAGAGGTTGCTGTTCTTGGGGGCGTCGACGATGTAGTTCACCAGCAATGGGGCATTGGCGGCACTGCTCGGCTTCGCCTGGGGGCTGAACTCCTGCACCGAATAGCCGGCGGCGCGTAGCGAGCGGACCAGCGCCACACCGTAGCCGTCGGTGGCCTCCTGGCCGATCTGCAAGCGGGTACCGGCAGGCGGGCGAAGTACCGTCAGCTGGCGCGCCGAGTCAGTGGCCAGGCGCTGGTTGAGCGCAGGTGTGCTGCGCTCGGTGAAGTTGCCATAAGGGCCGCTGGCACAGCCGGCAAGGCAAGCGAGCAGCGCGAAAAGCATCCTGGCGCGCATGATCATTTACCCCGCTGGATGGTGATGCGGTCCTGCGACTTGCCCACCCCGGCGATCAGGATCGCCTTGTCGAACACGGTATCGACGATGTAGCGGTCGCCCTGTACGCGGTAGTTGACCATCACCGTCTCGTCGTCGCGGAACCAGCCGCCGTCCTTGCGGACCACCAGCAGAGTCGGGGCTTCGCTCTGAGCCATGGTGCCGGGCATCTGGATGATGGTCTTGCGACCGTCGTTGTAGACCCGTACCGGCTTCCAGGAAGTCTCGCCGCTGATGCTGTAGTCGAAGCTCAGGTTGCCCAGGTACTCGCCGGTTTCCGGGATGGTCGCCTTCCTGCGCTCGGTGGCCTCGCGGGTCTTGATGAGGTTCCACTTGGCCAGCGCCTCTTCCGGATAGGTGAAGGCCACCTGCGGCATGTACTGGGTGCGATGCGAACGCAGCTTGATGTGGTAGGTGCGGCGATTGGTGGTGACCACCAGCGAGGTCTCCAGGCCGACGTCCATGGGCTTGACGATCAGGTGCTGCACCTCGGTTTCGCCGACCCCGGTGATGGCCGGCTCGACGGTCCAGCGCGCGGTATCGCCGAGGTTGATCGAATTGACCTGCTCACCGGCCTGCAGGGCGATGTCGCAGACCTGCAACACGGCGCAGACCACGCTCGGCTGCTGCGCGCCGTAGATGAAGCGTACGGTGCCGTCGCCACCGTCCACCGGCTTGATGCCAGTGGCGCTGGCCTGCTGCCAGCGCTGCGAAATGGAGATGGCCGCCTGTTCCTGGGGCGTCAGGGTCGGGTTGTTATCGGAAAAATACAGATCAGCCGCAGTGCTTCCCGGCGCGGCTTGCGCGAGCAGCGGCAGACTGGCCGCGAGCAGGGCGCAAAGGTAACGGTTCATGGTCGATCCCTCAGAGTTGCTTGGACCAGGAGAAATCGCGGACGAAGGTCCCGATCGGGTTCATCCGCATCTGTTCTTCGCTGGTCTGTGTCGTAGGTTCGGCGACGTAGGTGGTCACCAGAGCGCGCCAGGTCGCCTTGGCCTTCAGCAGCCCCTGGCGGTCACGGGTGACTTCCTCCCAGTCGACCTGCCAGGTTTCCGGGGTCTGCTGCATGACCGAGCGGATGTCCACGCTGACGGTTTCCTCGGCGGCGCGAACGAAGGGGCTGGAGTCCTTGGTGCCGTTGAGCCATTCGTTCATCTTCTGGGTCGCCGGGTCGTTGGGCGACAACAGCGCGTAGAGGCGGAAGATCGACTTGCGCTGCAGGGCCACGTCCGGCGTCACCGTACGGGCATCGGAAACGAAGGAGGCCACCTGCGACTTGAGCACGCGCAGGTCCACCGGCACCGCGGCCTGGGCGGGCGCCACGGCCATGGGTTGGCCGAGCTTGTCGACCTCGACCACATAGGGCACGAACTTCGACTGGCTGCCGATGTGGATAATGCCGCCGACCCCGGCCAGGGCGATCATCAGCGAGAGGATGCCCACCACCTGCCAGGACTGGCGCGAGGAAACCACGCTGCCCACATGATCGTTCCAGGTGCGGCGTGCGGTCAGATAGGGGTTGTCGAGGACTGCGCCACGTGGTGCGCTGGACTCGGCGGCCTTGGCGGCGGGGCGCTTGAAGACCAGTCCCTTGATGCTTTCAGCGAGGCTCATGCGGCCACTCCATAGTCGTTGAGTCTTAGTCCCCGGGCGGCGAGCCACTCATTCACCCAGGCGTCGCCGAACTTGGCTTCCAGGCGCTTGATGGCCGCTACCGATTCCTTGTCCGAAGAACCGACGAAGGCCAGGGCCAGCGGTCCCAGGGCCAGGTCGTAGAGACGCCGGCCGCTCTCCGACACGTAGTAGTACTGGCGCTTCGGCACGGCAGTGGCGAGGATCTCGATCTGCCGGGCGTTCAGGCCCATGCGCCGGTACAGCGCCGAGGTGTCCTCGTCACGGGCATAGACGTTGGGCAGGAAGATCTTGGTGGCGGTGGACTCGACTATGACATCGAGGATCCCGGAGTTGGCCGCGTCGGACAGGCTCTGGGTCGCCATCAACACCAGGCAGTTGGCCTTGCGCAGCACCTTCAGCCATTCGCGGATCTTCTCGCGGAACACCGGGTGGCCAAGCATCAGCCAGGCCTCGTCGAGGATGATCACCGAGGGCTGGCCCAGCAGGGCACGCTCGATACGCCGGAACAGGTACAGCAGCACCGGCAGGGCGTACTTGTCGCCCAGGTTCATCAGTTCCTCGATCTCGAAGACAGTGAAATCGGACAGCGCCAGGCCGTCTTCCTCGGCATCGAGCAAGTGGCCCATGGTGCCGTCCACCGTGTACTGGCGCAGGGTCTCGCGGATCGCCTCGTCCTGCACCATGACGCAGAACTCGGACAGGGTCCGGGAGCCATCGCGGTACATGGTCATCACCGCATGGCCGATCTCGTTGCGCTGGGCTGCGCTGGTCTCCAGGCCATTCAGGGCGAGAATGGTGTCCAGCCACTCCATGGCCCAGGCACGGTCGCCCTTGGTTTCCAGGAACTGCAACGGGCAGAAGGCCAGGCGCTCGTCGTCGGCGGCCACGGTGAAGTGCCGACCTGACTTCCCACCGCTCTCGGCGCGAATGCCGGCCGCCAGCGGGTACATCGACAGGCCCTTGTCGAAGGCGAAGATCGACATGCCCTGATAGCGCCGCAGCTGTGCGGCGATCAGCGCCAGGTGGGTGGACTTGCCGGCGCCGGTGGGGCCGAACATGAAGGTATGGCCCAGGTCCCGCACGTGCAGGTTGAGCCGGAACGGCGTCGAGCCACTGGTGACGCAGTGCATCAGCGCCGGCGACAGCGGCGGATACAAGGGACAAGGCGCGTCGGCGCTACCGGTCCAGATGCTGCTGGTGGGTAGCAGGTCGGCCAGATTGAGGGTGTTGATCAACGGCCGGCGCACATTCTCCACCCCATGGCCCGGCAGGCTGCCCAGATAGGCATCGAGGGTGTTGATCGACTCGATGCGGGCAGCGAAGCCGAGGCGCTCGATGGCCTTCTCGACGCTGCGGGCGGACTCTTCCAGGCGCCCGCGATCCTCGTCCATCAGCACCACGACGCTGGTGTAGTAGCCCTGGGCGACCAGTCCGCTGTTCACCTCGGCAATGGCGTCGGCGGCATCCTGGACCATGGCCAGGGCATCCTGGTCGATGTTTCCGGAGTTGGTGTTGAACACCTGGTCGAAGAAGCCGCGAACCTTCTGCTTCCACTTCTTGCGGTACTTCTCCAGGTGCTTCACCGCCTCATGGGTGTCCATGAAGATGAAACGGCTGGACCAGCGGTACTCGCAGGGCAGCTCGGCCAGGGCGGCAAGGATGCCGGGGGCTGACTCCAGGGGGAAACCTTCGATAGCCACCACCTGGATGAAATGGCGACCGACCTTCGGCACTACCCCACCCCAGAGTTCCTTGCCGCCGATAATCGAATCCAGGTACATGGGGTTGCTCGGCAGCAACACCGGCTGGCTGATGCCGGTGATGCAGAACTGCAGCCAGCTGAGGAAATCATCGCGAGTGACCTGCGAGCCATCCTCGTTGACCATGCGGTTGCCGCGCAGCCGGGTCAGCTTGAGCACCGACGACAGGCTGCCCTCGACACTGTTGCAGTCACGCTTGAACTGCTCGATCAGGTTGCGCGTACGCACCTTCGCATCCGGCGGTGCGGTATCGTCGTCGAACATCAGCTCGACGAACTTCTGCTGGGCCAACAACGGCGGGAAATAAGTGAGGGTCAGTACGAAATAGCCCTCGTAGAGGGTGCCGAGCGACTCGAACAGCCCGCGGCGTTCCTCGTCGATCGCCAGGGTCAGGCGGTCCGGGAAATGCGACACGCCCCTGGCGGAATAATTGGGTGCTGGCCGGCGCACTGCGTCGACATGGATCATCCAGCCGTTACCCAGGCCGGCGAGGGCCTGGTTGATACGCAGCGATACCAGCTCGCGCTGCTCCTCGGTGCTGCTGGCGTTGTCGTCTCCGCGGTACAGCCAGGCGGCCATGAAGGCGCCGTTCTTGCCGACCACCACGCCGTCGTCGACCATGGCCGCATGATTCAGCAGGTCCGCCAGGCCGGCCTCGGTGGAGCGATGCTTCTTCAGCTTGAGCTCCGCGTCCACCTGCAGCAGACGCTGGATCAGCAACAGGACCAGCAAGGCACCGAGGGCTGCGATGGCGTACGCAATACCTTCGATCATTTGTATTGACTTCCCTGACTTGGAGGATTGTCCCTGAACGGCGTGCTACGCGCCGGGTAGTACGACTTGTAGCGCCGGTGACGGAGATAGACATGGCGCATCTTCGGGTCCGCCTTGGCCATCACGCGGAGCATGAACAGCGAGCCGAACCAGAGCGCCAGGCCGACCACCGTTGCCCGCAACTCCTGGGCGCTGAAGATCAGCGCGAAAGCGAGCAATCCGGAAAACATCACCAGCTCGCGATCCCCGCCCATGAACAGGTTGTCCCGGTTTCCGGCCCGGCGAATGGGGATCGTGCGCAACGCCATGGGTTACACCTGACGCTCGGCAACGCCACCCTGGCCTTGCTGGGCGATCTCGGCGCTGGTACCGAAGAAGTTCTTCATCACGTTGTTGGCGCCGACGATCAGGGCCATTACCAGCACCAGGAAAATCAGGGTGCGGAAGAAGCCGTTGAGATCGCCGCCGAAGATCAGCACGCCGCCGGCGACCACGATGCCGATGATCGACAGGGCGAAGGCCACGGGACCGGTTACCGATTCGCGCAGGCTGGTCAGCCAGCTTTCATAGGGCAGCGAACCACCGCCACTGGAGGCGGCGAAAGCGTGCTCCGGCAGGGCCATGACGGCCAGCAGCAGGAAGCTGAACATCAGGTAGCCCAGGGCCGGGCCGGAAAAACGCGATTTGCACGGGATGCCTTGCATTTGCTCTGTTTCCTTACAGGTTGTGCAGGAGATAACGGCCGTTCTCGTATCCGGAAACCTCGAGGACTTCCTGGATGCGACGGCCTTCCGGGGTTCTGGCGATGGAGATGACGACATGAACCGCCTCGCCAATCAGCGGCTCGATATCGGCAGGTGCCGACTTGTTGCGGGACACCAGCGATTTCAGGCGCGTCAGCCCTTCGGCGGCGCTGTTGGCGTGGAGCGTCGCGGCGCCGCCCGGGTGGCCGGTGTTCCAGGCGTCGATCAGGTCGAGCGCCTCTTCGCCGCGCACCTCGCCGACCAGGATGCGGTCCGGGCGCATGCGCAACGATGTCCTGAGCAGGTGGGTCATGCTCACGTCGAGGGTGGTGTGGTACTGCACGAAATTCGCCGCAGCGCATTGGATCTCGCCGGTGTCCTCGATGATGAACACGCGCTCGCTGGGGAACTCCACGACCATCTCGTTGATGACCGCATTGACCAGGGTGGTCTTGCCGGTACCGGTACCGCCGATCACCAGGATGTTGCGGTGATCACGAATGGCTTTCTTGATCGCGGCACACTGGGCCGGCGTCATGATTCTCGACTCGACGTACTGGTCGAGGGTATAGATGGACACCGCCTTCTTGCGGATCGCGAAGGTAGCAGCCCGCACCACGGGCGGGAGCTGCCCGGCGAAGCGCGAGCCATCCAGCGGCCACTCGCCTTCCAGCAGCGGCTTGCTGCGGGTCACTTCCTTGCCATGGAAGCCCGCTACCGTCTTGATGATGGACTCGGCCTGGGCCGGTCGCAGGGTGCCAATATGGCTCATCGGCTGCCCGAGTTTCTCGACCCACAACTTGCCGTCGCCGTTGCACATCAGCTCCACGGTTTGTGGATCGTTCAAGGCATCGATAATCAGGGGGCCGGCGTCGCGCTCCAGTTTCTTCTTGGCGCGCTCTTTCAGGCTGGCTGTTTCAATGTTTTCCACGAACTTCGTCCACTGAAGGGTTACCCGGATCCTTGGGAGGGGCGAAAGTTACCTGAGAAACCAAAAGTTACGAAATGGACCATTTCCTTCATTCTGTGTAAGCAATAACTTACAAGCGCAATATCAAATTAACATCAAAAGTACTGCCTGTTTCTCGGAAACTCCCATTAACCGTGCAATACAGCGAAGCCAAGGAATAGTGGGTCTTTTGCAACCCGCCTGTATGTTGTTGCGAAAAATCGGAAGCAATTCACATCCGCTTTTCCGCATCGCACAGGTAGTTCTGTTAGCGAAAGCTTGAGGTTGATATCACCAAGAAATTTAAGTGCCATCATTTGAACCATCACTATTGAGCTTCCATATCCAGTCCCCTACCCTGCGGGGATCACCAGCCGATGGCTCGCAGCATGTGCCTGATCGTCCTTGCCTGGCGCCCCGGACACGCCATGCCGCTGATAGTCGCGGCCAACCGCGACGAGTTCTATGCCCGCCCCACCCTGCCGCTGGCGGCGTGGGAGGATGCGCCGGGCGTGTATGCCGGGCGCGATCTGGAGGCCGGGGGTACCTGGATGGGGCTGGGGCCTGGCGGGCGCTTCGCGGCGCTGACCAACGTGCGTGATCCGAGCCAGCCGCTGGGGCCGCGCTCCCGCGGCGAGCTGGTGGCCGGTTTTCTGCGTGGCCGTCAGGCGCCGCTGGATTACCTGGCCGAGGTGCAGCGCCGCGCCGCCGAGTATTCCGGCTTCAATCTGCTGGTCGGCGATGCCCGCCAGCTTTGCTACTTCAACCCCCGTGATGGCGAGCCGCGGGAATTGCCTGCCGGGCTGCACGGGCTGTCCAACGCTTCGCTGGATACGCCCTGGCCCAAGCTGCTGCGTGCCCGCGCCGCGCTGGAGGAACACCTCGACGAAGCCGAGCCCGGGGCGCTGCTGGGGCTGCTCGGCGACCGCGAGCGCCCCGACGACGAACGGCTGCCGGAAACCGGCGTCGGCCTGGCCACCGAGCGCCTGCTGTCCAGCGTGTTCATCGCCAGCGCCAACTACGGCACCCGCGCCAGCAGCGTGCTGCGCGTGCATGCCGACGGGCGCCGGGAGTTCATCGAGCGCAGCTTCGGGCCGGAGGGGGCCCATCTGGGCGAGGTTCGTCTGGAGCTCAACGCCTAGGGGAAGGTTGGTTTTGTAGGAGCGGACTCCGTCCGCGATGGTCAACCTACCGCGCCAATCCCATGTAGGAGCGCGCCCTGCGCGCGAAATCGCGGGCAGGGCCCGCTCCTACATCACGTCCGATGCGCGCTAGCACACCTCGATGGCATCGCGCAGCCCCGTAGGATGGGTTGAGCGAAGCGATACCCATCACCGCCACCGCATGGGTTTCGCAAGCTCAACCCATCCTACGAAAAACACCTCGGCGCAGCCGGTAGGGCAATTGCGCCTACACCATGCACCGAGGCCTAGCACACCTCGATGGCATCGCGCAGGCGCTTGGCCCGGTAGAGGGCGTCATCCAGGCGGCGCAGCAGGTTTTCCAGGGGTTCGGCGCGGCGCATGCCGGCCAGGGCGAAGCTGGCGGTGAGCGGTTGTTCCAGCTCGGCGCAGGCCTCGCGGATGTGCAGGCGCAGGCGCTCGGCCAGGCGGCTGGCGGAGGCCAGCGGGGTGTTCGGCAGCAGCACGATGAATTCCTCGCCGCCCCAGCGGGCGAAGCAGTCCTCCTCGCGCAAGGTCCGGCGCACCGCCTGGGTCACCGCTACCAGCACGCGGTCGCCGACCGGGTGGCCGAAGAGGTCGTTGATGCGCTTGAAGTGGTCGAGGTCGAACATCAGCAGGCTGATCGGCTGGTCGTAGCGCTGCAGGCGCTGCCATTCCTGCTGCAGGCTGCTTTCGAAGCGGCGCCGGTTGTAGATCTGCGTCAGCGGGTCGGTCTCGCTCAGGCGCACCGCCACCGCGGCCTGTTCGGCCAGGGCCAGGTTGGCCTGGCGCAGGGCCTCAGTGCGCTGTTCGACCAGTTGTTCCAGGTTGCGGTTGAGTTCGTGCAGCTCCTCGTTGCGCCGCTTGAGTTCCAGCTCGATCAGCTTGCGCTCGTGGATGTTGTGGTGGGCGCCGATCATCCGCGTGGCGCGGCCCTGGTCGTCGAATTCGACGAAGCGGCCATGGTCCCTTATCCACAGGTATTCGCCATTGGCGCAGAGGCAGCGGTATTCCTCGGCGTAGGCCGCCTGCCGGCCGTCCAGGTAGGCCTGGAAGCTGCGCATGACGCGGGGGAAGTCGTCCGGGTGGATCACCGAGTGCCAGGTGGCGACGTTTTCCGGCAGGCCATCGATGGGGTAGCCGAGCATGCGGTACCAACCGGGGCTGCGCTTGACGTCATTGCTGCGGATGTCCCAGTCCCAGATGCCGTCGCTGACGATCTCCAGGGCATAGCGGAGGGTCTTCTCGATGGCTTCGCGGTCGCCCGCGAGCGCTTGCTGCTCGTCCATAAGCCTTCTCCCGGCGCTGCCGGTTGTACAGGGCCCCAGGGACGACTCAGCTCCGGGGAGTGCGGCGCTCCAGGTCAGCCCTGGACGGTCGCCGCGGGGTTGATCACCCGGCCGAGGCCGAGGTTGCGCAATGCCAGGTGCAGGGAACTGTGGATCACCTGCGGGTTGTCGAAAGTCATCAGTTGGCCGAGCAGTTCGCGGGCCTTGCCCAGGGTGATCTGGCGCAACAGCCATTTCACCTTCGGCAGGTTGGTGGCGTTCATCGACAGCGAGTCGAAGCCCATGGCCATCAGCAGCACCGCCGCCGCCGGGTCGCCGGCCATCTCGCCGCAGATGCTCACCGGCTTGCCTTCGAGGTGGGCGTCGTCGACCACCTTCTTCAGCGCCTGCAGCACCGCCGGGTGCAGGTAGTCGTAGAGGTCGGCCACCCGCGGGTTGTTGCGGTCAACCGCCAGCAGGTACTGGGTCAGGTCGTTGGAGCCGACCGAGAGGAAGTCCACCTGGCGCGCCAGTTCGCGGGTCTGGTACACCGCCGCGGGGATTTCCACCATCATGCCGATCGGCGGCATGGGGATGTCCACGCCTTCGTCGCGAATCTCGCCCCAGGCGCGGTGGATCAGGTGCAGCGCCTCTTCCAGCTCGTGGGTGCCGGAGATCATCGGCAGCAGGATGCGCAGGTTGTTCAGGCCCTCGCTGGCCTTGAGCATGGCGCGGGTCTGCACCAGGAAGATTTCCGGGTGGTCGAGGGTGACGCGGATGCCGCGCCAGCCGAGGAAGGGGTTGTCTTCCTTGATCGGGAAGTAGGACAGCGCCTTGTCGCCGCCGATGTCCAGGGTGCGCATGGTCACCGGCAGCGGGTGGAAGGCCGAGAGCTGCTCGCGGTAGATCGCCAACTGCTCCTTTTCGCTGGGGAAGCGGTCGTTGATCATGAACGGCACTTCCGTGCGGTACAGGCCAACGCCCTCGGCGCCGCGCTCCTGGGCGCGGGCCACGTCGGCCAGCAGGCCGGTGTTGACCCACAGCGGCATGCGGTGGCCGTCGAGGGTCTCGCAGGGCAGCTCGCGCAGCGCGGCCAGGCCCTTGCTCAGTTCCTTCTCTTCGGCGACCACTTCGCCGTACTGCTTGACCAACTGCGGCGACGGGTTGGTGTAGATCTCGCCGTGGTAGCCGTCGACGATCAGGTCGATGCCGTCGACCTTGGAATACGGCAGGTCGACCGCGCCCATCACCGTGGGGATGCCCATGGCGCGGGCGAGGATGGCCACGTGGGAGTTGCCCGAGCCGAGCACCGAGATCAGCCCCACCAGCTTGCCTTCGGGCACCTCGCCGAGCATCGCCGGGGACAGTTCCTCGCTGACGATGATGGTCTGGTCGGGGTAGGTGAGGGTCTGCTTACGTTCTTCCTGCAGGTAGGCGAGGATGCGCCGGCCGATGTCCTTGACGTCGGAGGCGCGCTCGCGCAGGTAGGCGTCGTCCATCAGCTCGAAGCGCGCGACATGCTCCATCACCACCTGGCGCAGGGCGCCCTGGGCCCACTGGCCGGAGCGGATGATGCGCTTGACCTCCTGGCCGATGGAAGCGTCGTCGAGCATCATCAGGTAGACGTCGAACAGCGCGCGCTCTTCCTTGCGCAGCTGGGTGGCCAGCTTGCTGGAGAGGTTGCGCATGTCTTCGCGGACGGCTTCCAGGGCCTGCTTGAACAGCTCGACCTCGGCCTCGACGTCGTCGATGGGCTTGTCCGGGACCACTTCCAGATCGGCCGGCGGCAGCACCACCACGGCCTTGCCCACGGCCACGCCGGGGGCGCCGGGCACGCCGACGAACTTGGCTTCCTGGATGCCCTTGCCGAGCTTGCCCAGGCCGCGGATCGAACCGGTGGCCTCGGCGTGGGCGATGACCCCGGCCAGCTGCGCGCTCATGGTCACCAGGAAGGCTTCCTCGCCTTCGTCGAACTGGCGCTTTTCCTTCTGCTGCACCACCAGCACGCCCATCACCCGGCGGTGGTGGATGATCGGGGCGCCGAGGAAGGAGGCGTAGCGTTCCTCGCCGGTCTCGGCGAAGTAGCGGTAGCGCGGGTGCTCGGAGGCGTTCTCCAGGTTCAGCGGCTCCTCGCGGGTGCCGACCAGGCCCACCAGGCCCTCGTTGGGGGCCATGCTGACCTTGCCGATGGAGCGCTTGTTCAGGCCCTCGGTGGCCATCAGGACGAAGCGGTTGGTCTCGGCGTCGAGCAGATAGACCGAGCACACCTGGGTGCCCATGGCTTCCTTGACCCGCTGCACGATGATGCCCAGCGCCGCCCTCAGGTCCTTGGCGGCGTTCACTTCCTGGACGATCTTGCGCAGCGTGTTGAGCATGCTCAGGGCCTTATCTCCTCTTCAGTCCCGCGCCAGAAGGCGCGGCGCCAGTTCCTTCAGGGCGCGCCGGTAGACCTCGCGCTTGAAGGTCACCACCTGCCCCAGGGGGTACCAGTAACTCACCCAGCGCCAGCCATCGAATTCCGGCTTGCCGGTCACATCCATGCGTACCCGGTTCTCGTCGCCGGTCAGGCGCAGCAGGAACCACTTCTGTTTCTGGCCGATGCACAGCGGCTGGCTGTTGGTGCGCACCAGACGCTGCGGCAGACGATAGCGCAACCAGCCGCGGGTGCAGGCGAGAATGCGCACATCCTGCTCCTCCAGGCCGACTTCCTCGTTCAACTCGCGGAACAGCGCCTCTTCAGGAGTTTCCCGGGCGTTGATGCCGCCCTGCGGGAACTGCCAGGCCTCCTGGTTGATGCGCCGAGCCCACAGAACCTGACCGGCCTCGTTGGAGAGGATGATGCCGACATTGGGGCGAAAACCATCGGGATCGATCACGGCGGTACATCCTCGAAAACGCGTGTGCCCGCATTGTTCCACAAAGCCTGTGACAGCGGCAACGCGAGGCTTGGCGCGCATGGGCAGGGCCGGCAAAAGCCGTTACTCTAGGCGACTTTTCCGCTTTCGCAATTAATGGTGAACCATGGCGCGTCTGGCCCTTTTCGACCTCGACAACACTCTGCTGGCCGGCGACAGCGACCACAGCTGGGGCGAGTGGCTGTGCCGGCGCGGCCTGGTCGACGCCGGCGAGTACCAGGCGCGCAACGATGCCTTCTATGCCGACTACCAGGCCGGCACCCTGGACGTGTTCGCCTACCAGGCCTTCACCCAGGCGATCCTCGGCCGCAACAGCCTGGAGCAGCTGGCCGTCTGGCATCGCCAGTTCATGGAGGAGGTCATCGAGCCGATCATCCTGCCCCGCGGCGAGGCCCTGCTGGCCGAGCACCGCGCCGCCGGCGACCGCCTGGTGATCATCACCGCCACCAACCGCTTCGTCACCGGCCCCATCGCCGAGCGCCTGGGCGTGGAAACGCTGATCGCCACCGAGTGCGAGATGCGCGACGGCCTCTACACCGGCCGCACCTTCGACGTGCCCTGCTTCCAGGGCGGCAAGGTGACCCGCCTGCAACGCTGGCTGCAGGAAACCGGCATGAGCCTGGACGGCAGCTACTTCTACAGCGACTCGCGCAACGACCTGCCGCTGCTGGAAGTCGTCGCCAACCCGGTCGCCGTCGACCCCGACGACGTCCTGCGCGCCACCGCCCAGGAGCGCGGCTGGCCGGTGCTCAGCCTGCGCGACTGAGGCGCCTCACAGCGGCTTGTTGACCATCAGCCAGAAGATCGCCAGGAAGGCCAGGAATGCCGGCCAGCCCAGGGCGAACCACCAGCGCATATAGAAGAAGGCCCGCGGCGGCAAAGCGGTTCCCGCCGCCGTCGCCGCCTCGGCCAGGTCGCGCACGCGAATCTGCAGCCACACCACCGGCAGCCAGCAGAGCCCGGCGAACACGTACAGCCCCAGGCTCCACAGCAGCCAGCCCTGGGCCAGCGGCCAGCCGGCCCAGTACGCCAGGCCCAGGCCGCTGAGCGGCTGGAACACGGCGCTGGTGGCGATGAACAGCCAGTCGGCGCTGACCAGGTGGCGGAAGGTCGTGGCGATGACCTGCAACTGGCCGCTGCGCCAGGCCCGCCAGGCGTAGTAGGCCGAGCCCAGGCCGGTGCCGAACAGCAGGGTGGCGGTCAGGATGTGCAGGGTCTTGAGCAGCAGGTAGGGACTCATCGGCGCTCCATCGCCATCGGATTCACAGCGGCTTGGCCAGCATCAGCGCCAGTATCGCCAGCCAGCCGAGCAGGGCCAGGGCGAAGAACGCCGCGCCGAAGCGCAGCTCGCGCACCACGCGCTCGGCCAGCGGCTCGCCGCTGTCGCGGGCGCTCACCGCCAGGGCGCGGATGCGCCACAGGCGGCTGGTGAACAGCAGCCAGAAGATCGCCACCAGGATCAGCAGGCAGGCGCTGGCCAGCAGCCAGGTCTGCCCCAGCGGGAAGCCGGCGCGGTGGACCATCTGCCAGCCGGTCAGCGGCAGGCTGACGACGCTGCCGGCCACCAGCACCCAGGCCGCCAGGCCGATGCGCAGCAGCGCCTTGGCCAGCACGCCGGCATCCCCGCCGCGCCAGCTGCGCCAGCCGTACCAGGCGAGGCCGGCGATGGCCAGCAGCGGCACGGCCACGGCGACGCCGTGGAGGATCTTGAGGGTCTGGTAGGTTTCCATGCGGGCGGTCCCTGTCGCGATTCGTGGCTGTTCCCTCAGCCTAGCAGCGCTGCCGGCCGGCGGGTCGAACTGGGACAGCGGGCGCTGCCCCGGCGTTCCCCGCCGGCCGTGGCGTCAACCCAGGAACAGCTTGTACGCCGGGTTGTCGCTCTCGTCCCAGTACGGGTAGCCGATCTCTTCCAGCGCCTGCGCCACCAGGTGGCGCTCCTCCTCCGGCACCTGCAGGCCGGCGACCACGCGGCCGTCGGCGGCGCCGTGGTTGCGGTAGTGGAACATGGTGATGTTCCAGCGCCCGCCGAGCTTGTTGAGGAAGTTGAACAGCGCGCCGGGGCGCTCGGGGAACTCGAAGCGGAACACCTGCTCGTCGCTGACCCGTGGCGAATGGCCGCCGACCATGTGGCGGATGTGCAGCTTGGCCAGCTCGTTGTCGGTCAGGTCCAGCACCGGGAAGCCCTGCTCGCGCAGCTGCTCGACCAGCACCGCGCGCGGGTCGCTGTCCGGGTGGGTCTGCACGCCGACGAAGATGTGCGCTTCGCTGTCGGTGTTGTAGCGGTAGTTGAACTCGGTGATCTGGCGCTTGCCGATGGCCTCGCAGAAGGCCTTGAAGCTGCCCGGGCGCTCGGGGATGGTCACGGCGATGATGGCTTCGCGCTTCTCGCCCAGCTCGGCGCGCTCGGCCACGTGGCGCAGGCGGTCGAAGTTGATGTTGGCGCCGGAGTCGATGGCCACCAGGGTCTGCCCGCGGGCGGCGTCGCGCTCGACGTACTTCTTGATCCCGGCCACGGCCAGGGCGCCGGCCGGCTCGGTGATAGAGCGGGTGTCGTCGTAGATGTCCTTGATCGCCGCGCAGATTTCGTCGGTGCTGACGGTGATGACCTCGTCCACGTACCGCTTGCAGATGTCGAAGGTGTGCTGGCCGATCTGCGCCACCGCCACGCCGTCGGCGAACAGCCCGACCTGGCTCAGCACCACGCGCTCGCCGGCGGCCATGGCGGCCTGCAGGCAGTTGGAGTCGTCCGGCTCGACACCGATGACCTTCACCTCCGGGCGCAGGTATTTCACGTAGGCGGCGATGCCGGCGATCAGCCCGCCGCCGCCCACCGGCACGAAGATGGCGTCCAGGCGGCCCGGGTGCTGGCGGAGGATCTCCATGGCCACGGTGCCTTGCCCTGCGATCACGTCCGGGTCGTCGTAGGGGTGGATGTAGACGTAGCCCTTCTCTTCCACCAGCTTCAGCGAATACGCCAGCGCCTCGGGGAAGGCGTCGCCGTGCAGCACCGCCTTGCCGCCGCGGGCGCGCACGCCCTGGACCTTCAGCTCGGGCGTGGTGCGCGGCATGACGATGGTCGCCTTCACCCCCAGTTCCTTCGCCGCCAGGGCCACGCCCTGGGCGTGGTTGCCGGCCGAGGCGGTGACCACGCCGCGCGCCAGTTCCTCGCGGCTCAGCTGCGCCAGCTTGTTGTAGGCGCCGCGGATCTTGAAGGAGAACACCGGCTGCAGGTCCTCGCGCTTGAGCAGCACCTGGTTGTCCAGGCGCTCGGAGAGGCGGCGGGCCGGTTGCAGGGGCGTTTCCTCGGCGACGTCGTAGACGCGCGAGGTGAGGATCTTCTTGACGTACTGTTCGAGCATCGGGGCGGGCTTCGCAGGGACGGGGCACAAAGCCGGCAGTCTACTCCAGTCGGCCGCCGCCGGGAGCGGCGAATCCACATTCGCCCGGCGGCCCCGCTATAATCCGCGCCCCAAGCCCCCTTTGCCGGAACCCCCAGATGAACCAGGACCAGCTCAAGCAGGCCGTGGCCCAGGCCGCCGTCGACCACATCCTCCCGCACCTCGACAGCAAGAGCATCGTCGGCGTCGGCACCGGCTCCACCGCCAACTTCTTCATCGACCTGCTGGCCAGGCACAAGGCCGAGTTCGACGGCGCCGTGGCCAGCTCCGAGGCCACCGCGCAGCGCCTGAAGGGCCACGGCATCCCGGTCTACGACCTGAACAGCGTCAGCGAGCTGGAGTTCTACGTCGACGGCGCCGACGAGAGCAACGAGCGCCTGGAACTGATCAAGGGCGGCGGCGCTGCGCTGACCCGCGAGAAGATAGTCGCGGCCGTGGCCAAGCAGTTCGTCTGCATCGCCGACCAGAGCAAGCTGGTGCCCCTGCTCGGCGCCTTCCCGCTGCCGGTGGAAGTCATCCCCATGGCCCGCAGCCACGTGGCCCGCCAACTGGTCAAGCTGGGCGGCGACCCGGTCTACCGCGACGGCGTGCTGACCGACAACGGCAACATCATCCTCGACGTGCACAACCTGCGCATCGACAGCCCGGTGGCCCTGGAAGAGAAGATCAACAACATCGTCGGCGTGGTCACCGTGGGCCTGTTCGCCGCGCGCCCGGCCGACCTGCTGCTGCTCGGCACCGCCGAGGGCGTGAAGACGCTCAAGGCCTGACCTATTCGCGCCCATGGACGGGCGCCCGGCAACGGCTAGGCTTAGGCTGTTCGCGCAACGCGCCGGAGGCCGCCATGTCCGCAAAATACCATCTGAAGAAGGCCAGCGACGGCCAGTTCCATTTCACCCTGCACGCCAGCAACGGCGAGGTCGTGCTCAGCAGCGAGCTGTACCGGGCCAAGACCTCGGCCATCGAAGGCATCGAGTCGGTGCGCAGGAACTCGCAGCGCGACGGCGCCTTCGAGCTGAAGGAAGCGAGCAACGGCAAGCACTACTTCGTGCTCAAGGCCAGCAATGGCCAGGTGGTCGGGCAGAGCCAGATGTATGCCAGCAAGGCCAACGCCGAGAACGGCGTCGCCTCGGTGAAGCGCTACGCGCCGGACGCCGGGATCAGCGACGACAGCTGAGCCGCCTCAGTCGGCCAGCAGCGCCACGCCCCAGGGCTTGGAGTCGATCCGCAGGCGCCGCGGCCGTGGCGCGGCGGGCGGCGCCTGGCGCTCCAGCTGCGCCAGGCAGGCCTCGGGATCGTCCAGCGGCAACTCCCCCAGCACTTCCAGCGGCAGCTCCCACCAGCGGCTGGCCAGCAGGCGCTCGATCACCTCCGGCGGGAAGCGGTAGCGGATCACCCGCGCCGGCGTCCCGGCCACGATCGCGTAGGGCGGCACGTCCTTGTTGACCAGCGATTGCGCGCCTATCACCGCCCCTGTCCCCACCGTCAGGCCGTCGAGGATCAGCACGTCGCGGCCGATCCACACGTCATGGCCGATGGACGAGGGGCGCCGGGACTCGTCGCGGATGATCGGGCGGCCGATCAGTTTAGGGTTGGACGGGAAGTTGTGGGTGGTCAGCCAGTCCATCGGGTGCGAATGGCGGCCCTGACCGATCACCACGCCGGTGGCGATCGAGCAGTAGCGGCCGATCCGCGCCACGTCGAGGAACTCGCAGCCGCTGACGGCATCGGTGTGCGCGCCTATCTCCAGCTCGCGCGAGTAGATCTTCGCCTTGCCCAGCTTCACCCCCGGCTCCAGGGTCAGGCGCGCGCCGTCGCGCAGCGACTTGATCCCGCCGGCCAGGCGGCAGCCGTGTTCGCTCAGCGCCTTGTTCAGGCGGCGGTTGATCAGGGCTTCGCGGATGATGTTCAAGGTCGCTCCAGGGGCGGGACAACAGGTGGGGCGACAATGTAAGCCTTTTGTTACTCCGGCTCCACGCCCGGCGCCTTGCGGAACACGTAGAACAGGTTGGGCTCGCTGACCAGGTACAGCGTGCCCGCCTCGTCCATGGCCAGGCCCTCGGCCTGCGGCACGCTGCGCTTGAGCCCCTGCATGCCGCGCAGCAGCGACAGGCTGCTGATGGGCTCGCCGTCGACATCCAGCTCCAGCACCAGGCGCGACTCGTCCGACAGCGCCAGCAGGTGGCCGCTGCCCTCGTCGTACTGCAGGCTGGAAAGGTCGCGGACGAACAGCCGGCGGTCGCGCTTGAGGTCGTCCAGCACGTGCACGGCGAAGGGCTTGTCGGGCTGCGTGTGGGGGAAGCCGTGGACCTCGTAGATGCGCACCGGGTCGCGTTCCTTGGCGACGAACAGGCGCTGGCCGACCGAGTCGTAGGCCAGCCCCTCGAAGCCCTTGTTGCCCATCGGCCCCAGGCCCAGGGACAGCTGTTGCGCCTGTTCGGCGTCCAGCTCGCGGGTGTCGTCGTCCAGGCGCACCTTGAACAGGCGCTGGCGGCGCTCGTCGCTGAGCACGTAGAGGCCGGGGCCGATGTATTCGATGGCCTCGGTGTCGCCGAAATCGTGCAGGGTGATCTTGCGCAGCACCTTGCCGTCCAGGGACAGCTCGACGATCTGCGCCGGCTGGTTGGTGACGGTGAACAGGCTGCGCCGCTCGGGATCGTAGGTCAGCGCCGAGACGTCGTCGTCCAGGCCCTCGATGGGCTGCGCCTCGATCTCGACGCGGTAGTCGGGCAGCCAGATCGAGCGTTCGCGCCAGTTTTCCGCATGGTGCCATTCGCGCACGGCGAACCAGGCGCGTTCGTAGACGCGGAACTGCTGGCCGAGCCAGGCCAGGGCGAGCAGGAGAAGGATCAGCAGCGCCGCCAGGCAGCGGCGCAAGGTGAGGAAACGGAACATCGCAGGTCCATGTCGATGGGGGCACGCCGTAATAGCACAAGGCCGCTGAAGCCAGGCTTAATCCCCGTGCAGGAAAATTCCTCAAGGCTAAAGTCAGGCTAGCGTAATCCCGTGTTCTCGCCGCCCCCGCAAGGAGTTCCGATGAGCGCCGTCCAACTTCCCGAGCAGCGTACCCTGACCACCCTGCACACCGTGGTGCTGGCCACCGAGGTGCTGAGCCAGGCCGGCATCCCCCGCGGCCGGCTGCTGGAGGGCAGCGGCATCGCCGAGGCGGACCTGCTGACGCCGGAGAAATTCGTCAGCCACGCCCAGGAGCTGCGGGTATTCGCCAATGCCCTGAGCTGCTACCAGGACCCGGCTTTGGGCCTCTACCTGGGCCTGCGCATGCACGTTTCGGCCTACGGCATGCTCGGCTACAGCATGCTGGCCAGCCGCACCCTGCGCGACGCCCTGCAACTAGCCCTGGCCCATCCCGACCTGCTCGGCACCTACTTCCGCCTGGCCCTGCAGGACCACGGCGACGAGGTCTGGCTGAGCGCCGAGGGCTACCGCTACGCGCCGGAGCTGACGGTGTTCAACACCGAGCTGTGCCTGACCTCGCTGCTCACCGTGGTGCGCGACCTGCTCGGCGAGTCGGTGCGCCCGCGGCGCCTGCTGCTGGCCTACCGCCCGCCGCTGCATGCCGGCACCTACAGCGAACGCCTGGGCTGCCCGGTGGAGTTCGGCGCCGCCACCAGCGCCCTGTGCCTGGGCCCGGCGCTGCTCGACCGCGCCCTGCCGCTGGCCGACCCGGTCAGCTGCCACAACGGCCTGCAGCAATGCCAGCGCCTGAGCGCGGCCATGAGCGGGCGCGACGACATCCTCGAACTGATCCGCCGCCACCTCGCCAACCACCTGCAGGAAGCCCGTGGCCTGGACGAGGTGGCGCGCCACCTGCACCGCTCCAGCCGCACCCTGCGCCGGCACCTGCAGCAGCACAACACCAGCTACCAGCAGGTGCTGGACGAAGTGCGCTACGACAAGGCCCGGCAACTGCTCAAGGACACCGACCTGCCCATCTACCTGATCGCCGAACGGCTCGGCTACAGCGAGACCGCCAGCTTCCGCCATGCCTTCCAGCGCTGGAGCGGGGCGAGCCCGAGTCTGTATCGCGGTTGAGCCCGAGCCGGCCTGGCGGCCGGATCGCGGATGAGATCCGCTCCTACACCATCCTCAACACCCGTGCTCCTTGTAGGAGCGCGCCCTGCGCGCGAAATCGCGGGCAGGGCCCGCTCCTACAGGAGGGGTCGACGGTGGGCGCATCGTAGGAGCGAATCCCATCCGCGAAACGCGCCGGAACCTCCGGCTATCGCGAGCAAGCCCGCTCCTGCGAAGAGCCGGCCAGGCTGGCGAAAACGGCCCCTCAACTTGGCCTGATTTATCCCTTATTGGCCTGTTCTATCGTTCTGCCGCCGCGAAAAGGAGGGCCATTATCAAGCCGCAGCTAGGTGAAGCGGCCGCCAGAGCCGTAAAACCGTAAACAATAACAACTGCTTAACTGCATGGTATTGAAGCATGACCAGCGCGATTGCCATCGAGCGAATCGGCATGGAATTCGGTACCCCCGGCCAAGGCCTCAAGGCCCTGGACGACGTGTCCCTGGACATCCGCGCCAACGAATTCTTCACCCTCCTCGGCCCCTCGGGCTGCGGCAAGACCACCCTCCTGCGGCTCATCGCCGGCTTCGAACAACCCACCTCCGGCAGCATCCGCCTCTACGGCGAGCCCATGCAGGGCCTCCCGCCCTTCCGCCGCCCGGTCAACACCGTGTTCCAGAGCTACGCCCTGTTCCCGCACATGACCGTGGCGCAGAACATCGCCTTCGGCCTGGAGATGCAGGGCAAGCCCAAGGCCGAGACCGAGGCCACGGTGAAGGCCATGCTCGACCTGGTGCGCCTGCCCGACGTCGGCTCGCGCCGCGCCGACCAGCTCTCCGGCGGCCAGCAGCAGCGCATCGCCCTGGCCCGCGCGCTGGCCAGCCGGCCCAAGGTGCTGCTGCTGGACGAATCGCTCTCGGCGCTGGACCTGAAGCTGCGCAAGGAAATGCAGATCGAACTCAAGCGCCTGCAGCACGAGACCGGCATCACCTTCATCTTCGTCACCCACGACCAGGAAGAAGCCCTGACCATGTCCGACCGCATCGCGGTGATGAACAAGGGCCAGGTCCTGCAGATCGGCACCCCCACCGAAATCTACGACGCCCCGGCCAACCGCTGGGTGGCCGACTTCATCGGCGAGACCAACTTCCTCGAGGCCGAGGCCAACGGCGACGGCGTGGTCCTCGCCGACGGCCAGCGCCTGGCCGCCGCCACCACGCTGCCAGGCAAGGTGACCCTGGCGATCCGCCCGGAACGTACCGAGCTGGCCCAGGACGGCGAATTGGAAGGCGTGGTGGAAACCGTGGTCTACGTCGGCACCGACACCGTCTACCACCTGAAGGTCGCAGGCGCCCCCGGCTTCCGCGTGCGCCAGCAGAACCGCCAGGGCGCGGTGGGCGCCCACGAGCCCGGCGCGCGGGTGCGCGTGCGGGTGCCCGGCGACGCCATCCGGGTGCTGGCCGAATGAGCACGCTGCGCCTGCAAGCCGAGCGCAAGAGCCTGCGCGCCCGGCTGGCGCTGACCACCCCGGCGATGCTGGTGCTGCTGGTGTTCCTGGTGCTGCCGCTGGGCATCATGTTCGCCGTGTCGGTCCAGGCGCCCGGCGACTACGGCGGCGTGAAGTGGGGCCAGCACACCCTGGAGGCGTACATCAACTTCCTCTGGGAACGCGACCTGGACGACGCCCTGGTGTTCAACACCGACTACCTGGGCATCTTCCAGCGCTCCTTCTGGCTGTCCATCCTGACCACCGTCGGCTGCCTGCTGATCGGCTTCCCCACCGCGCTGTACCTGGCGCTGCAGGACGAGCGCCGGCGCAACATGCTGCTGTTCCTGGTCACGGTGCCGTTCTGGACCAACCTGCTGGTGCGCGTTTACGCCTGGATACTGCTGCTGCGCAACGGCGGACTGATCGACGAGGGCCTGCACAAGCTGGGCTTCAGCGATGCCGCCATCGGCCTGCTGTATACCGACAACGCGGTGATCATCGGCCTGCTCTACACCTACCTGCCGTTCATGGTGCTGCCCATCTACACCAGCCTGGAGAAGATGGACTGGCGCCTGGTGGAGGCCGCCTTCGACCTCGGCGCCAACCGCTGGAAGGCGCTCAGGCGGATCATCATCCCGCTGGCGATGCCCGGCATCGTCGCCGGCTGCATCCTGGTGTTCATCCCCTCGCTGGGCAACTACATCATCCCCGAGCTGCTCGGCGGCGGTAAGTCGCTGATGATCGGCAACCTGATCCAGCTGCAGTTCGGCACGGCGCACAACTGGCCGTTCGGCGCGGCACTGTCCTTCGCCCTGCTCGCCTTCGTCCTCGCCGCCATGCTGGTCTACAGCATGCGCTTCAGGCAGGGCGCCGCCGGAGGTCACCCATGAATTCGCTGAACCCGCTGTGGCGCTTCGCCGGCGTGCGCCCGGCCGCCTGGCTGTTCTTCGCCTTCCTCTACGTACCGATCCTGGTGCTGGTGGTGCTGAGCTTCAACAGCGGCCAGTCGGCGACCCTCTGGGAAAGCTTCAGCTTCAAGTGGTACGCGGTGGTGGCCAACGACCCGGAGATCGTCCGCGCGGCGAAGAACTCGTTGATAGTGGCCAGCCTGGCCACGGTCTTCGCCACCCTGCTCGCCACCCTGGCGGCGCTGGGCATGCGCGGCCGCGCCTTCCGCGGGCAGAGCCTGATGAACGGCGTGCTCGGCCTGCCGCTGCTGGTGCCGGAGATAGTGGTGGCGGTGGCCACGCTGATGTTCTTCGCCTTCATCGGCCTGAAACTGTCGCTGTTCACCATCCTCATCGCCCACGTGGTGTTCTGCATCCCCTTCGCCTACCTGCCGATCCGCGCCCGCCTGGAGGGCATGGACCCGCGCCTGGCGGAAGCCGCGGCGGACCTCTACGCCTCGCCGTGGAAGGCCTTCTGGAAGGTGACCTGCCCGCTGCTGATGCCCGGCATCCTCTCCGGGGCGATGCTGGCGTTCATCATCTCGATGGACGACTTCGTCATCACCTACTTCGTCGCCGGCGCCGGGGCCACCACCCTGCCGGTGTACATCTTCAGTTCCATAAGAATGGGGATATCGCCGAAGATCAACGCGATCTCGTCGATCATCCTGCTGATTTCCATCGCGTTCGTTGCGTTGTCGTACTACGTCGGCCAGCGCCGGCGTTGACTGCCTCCCGATAAAAACCATTCGCACAGGAGCTTCACCGATGACCATCCGCCGCCTTCCCCTGGCCCTCAGGGCCGCCGCCCTGGCGGGCCTGACCCTGGCCAGCCAGGCCCACGCCGACGGCACGCTGCACTTCGCCAACTGGTCGGACTACTTCCCGCCGGAGCTGCTGAAGAAGTTCGAGAAGGACACCGGCATCCACGCCACCCTCGACTCCTACGACAGCAACGAGACCCTGCTGGCCAAGCTCAAGGCCGGCGGCGGCGCCTACGACGTGGTGGTGCCCTCGGACAGCTTCATCGAAATCTTCGTCAAGGAGGGCCTGCTGCAGAAGCTGGACAAGTCGCAGCTGCCGAACCTGGCCAACCTCAAGGACAAGTTCAAGACCCTCAGCTACGACCCCGGCCACGACTACACCGTGCCCTACCTGTGGGGCAGCACCGGCTACAGCTACGACAGCGCCAAGGCCCCGGGCGGCAAGTTCGACGAGAGCTGGAAGCCGTTCTTCGAGCCGCCGGAGGCGTTCAAGGGCAAGGTGGTGGCGCTCAACTCCATCGAGGAGCTGTGGGCCCCGGCCACCTACTACCTCGGCGTCGACGAATGCACCGAGGACCCAAAACAGGCCGAGAAGGTCCTCGACCTGCTGCTCAAGCAGAAGCCGCTGCTGGCCATGTACAACAGCGACGGCACCATCGAGCGCATGGCCGCCGGTGAGGTGTACATGCACCAGCAGTGGAACGGCGCCTACCACCGCGCCCACGCCCAGCGCGCCAGCCTGGTCTACGTCTATCCGAAGGAAGGCGTGCGCCTGTTCATCGATAACCTGGCCATTCCCAAGGACGCCACCAACATCAAGGAAGCCCACGTCTTCCTCAACTGGATGATGCAGCCGGAGAACATCGCCGCCGCCTCCAACTTCGCCAAGTACAACAACGCCATCACCGGCTCCGAGAAGTTCATGGACAAGGAACTGTTCGACGACCCGGCGATCAACACCCCCGAAGACAAGATCGACCGCCTGAAGCCCTTCCAGCTGTGTTCGCCGAAGTCCCTGTCGTTGCGCGCCAAGGTCTGGACCAAGCTGAAGAAATGACCGCCCGGTGCTGAAGAAATGACCGGCCGGTCCGGCGGCGGGACGGGCGCCCGTCGCCGGGCCTGACAGTCAATTTGGCCACTTCGATCCCTTTTTGACCCTTTACAGGGTTCTGCGGGGCGGCGCGGCGGCCTAAAGTCCGGGTACTCGCCCAGGGAATGGCCGCCAGGGCCGCGATCACCGGCGCAGCACGCGCCGCGCCGGTATCCAGGGAGCGCCGCCAGCGAGCATCCACAAGAACAATGCCCCGAGAACGCTCATGACCAGCCCTTGCTCCACCCCGGTTCGCGGCCGTCACCGCGCCCACCCCTTCCTCGCCCGTTCCGCTCGCCGGCAGCGCTGCGGCTGACCGTCCCGCTCCCTTCGCGCGGCCGCCAGCGGCGCCCCGCGCCAGCGCAACAACGACAAGAATTCGCGAGGAAACATCGATGGCCATCGAACAAGGCGCCCGCATGAGCGCCAGCACCGGCAACGCCCCCCAAGCCCAGGCGGACGCCCGCCTCAAACGCATCCTGGGGCTGCCCGCCCTGGTCTTCTTCGGTCTGGTCTACATGGTCCCGCTGACCATGTTCACCACCTACGGCGTGGTCACCGAGATGACCGGCGGGCGCACCGCCAGCGCCTACCTGATCACCCTGCTGGCGATGCTGTTCACCGCCGCCTCCTACAGCTTCATGGTGCGCAAGTACCCGATCGCCGGCTCCGCCTATTCCTACACCAGCCTGAGCTTCGGCCCGGCGGTGGGCTTCCTGTCCGGCTGGTCGCTGCTGCTCGACTACCTGTTCCTGCCGATGATCAACTACCTGCTCATCGGCCTGTTCATGAACATCGCCTTCCCGGAGATTCCCGCCTGGGTCTTCGTGGTCGCCTCCATCGCCCTGGTCACCGTGCTCAACGTGGTGGGCATCAGCCAGGTGGCCGGCATGAGCAACGCCATCGTCGGCGCCCAGCTGGTGTTCATCGTGGTGTTCGTCGGCATGTCGCTGAAGAGCCTGGCCGGCGCCCCGGCCCTGGACCTGGCCGCACCCTTCGTCGGCGACGGCAGCAAGCCCGGCTTCGCCCCGCTGATGGCCGGCGCCGCGGTGCTGTGCCTGTCGTTCCTGGGCTTCGACGCGGTCTCCACCATGGCCGAGGAAACTCGTGACGCGCGCCGCGACATCCCGCGGGCGATCATCATCACCACGGTGCTGGCCGGCCTGATGTTCACCCTGCTGGCGATCATCAGCCAGCTGGTGTTCCCCGGCAGCGTGTTCGAGAACGCCGACTCGGCGGCCAACGAAGTGATGCTCAAGGCCGGCGGCCAGTTCCTCGGCAACTTCTTCACCGCCGCCTACATCGCCGGCTGCATCGGCTCGGCGCTGGCCTCCCAGGCCTCGGTGTCGCGCATCCTCTTCACCATGGGCCGCGACGGCATCCTCCCGCGCAGCCTGTTCGGCACCCTGCACGCGCGCTTCCAGACGCCGGTGGTGGCGATCCTGGTGGTCTCGGCCATCTCCCTGCTGGCCCTGGTGCTGGACCTGACCACCCTGGCCTCGATGATCAGCTTCGGCGCCCTGGTGGCCTTCTCGGTGGTCAACCTGGCGGTGATCCGCACCTACCTGGGCGTCGAAGGCCGCCGTGCGCCGGCCGACCTGCTGCGCTACGGCCTGGTGCCCTTCGTCGGCCTGTGCCTGACGCTCTGGCTGTGGACCAGCCTGTCGCAGCTGACGCTGATCGTTGGCCTGAGCTGGTTCGCCGTCGGCTTCGTCTACCTGGCGCTGCACACCGGCGGCTTCCGCCGCAAGGCGCCGAGCGTGAATTTCGAGGAAAACGCCTGATACCCCACGGACCCACCGGGCGCCGCCGGGCGCCCTCAGGAGTGCATGATGCTGACGATCTACACCGACGACCATCGCTTGCACCACGGCCAGCATGAGCTGATCGGCGGCCAGTTCACCCCCTGCTTCGAGAAGCCCAGCCGCGCCGACATGGTCCTGGACCGCGTCAAGGCGGTGGGCCTGGGCGAGATCCAGGCCCCGCGCGACTTCGGCCTGGAGCCGATCCGGCGCATCCACTCCGAGGGTTTCGTCAACTTCCTCCAGCACGCCTGGCGCGACTGGCTGGCCACCGGCAGAACCCACGACATGTTGCCCATCGCCTGGCCGACCCGCCGTCTGCTGCAGAAGGAGCCCGACAGCATCGACGGGCGCCTGGGCTACTACAGTTTCGACGCCGGCGCGCCGATCACCGCCGGCACCTGGCAGG
The DNA here is from genome assembly GCF_000812405.1 of Pseudomonas sp. PI1. Classification (NCBI taxonomy): domain Bacteria; kingdom Pseudomonadati; phylum Pseudomonadota; class Gammaproteobacteria; order Pseudomonadales; family Pseudomonadaceae; genus Pseudomonas; species Pseudomonas sp. PI1. The sequence goes on along the minus strand of NZ_JWMC01000078.1, from coordinate 43,033 downwards.
CCATCACCAGCTCGGCGAACGTGGCCCTGACCGGCCAGGCCGAACTGGCCAAGGGCGCCCGCTCGGTGTTCAGCCTGTGCCGCCCGCCGGGCCACCACGCCTCGGCCGACTACATGGGCGGCTACTGCTTCTTCAACAACGCCGCCATCGCCACCCAGGCCATCCTCGACCAGGGCGCGGCGCGGGTGGCCATCCTCGACGTCGACTACCACCACGGCAACGGCACCCAGGACATCTTCTACGACCGCGCCGACGTGCTCTTCACCTCGATCCACGGCGATCCGCGCTTCGAGTACCCCTACTTCCTCGGCTACGCCGACGAGAAGGGCCGGGGCGTGGGCGAAGGCTTCAACTTCAACTACCCGCTGGCCTCGGGCAGCGACTGGTCGGTGTGGAGCCTGGCGCTGCAGGCGGCGATCCGCCAGATCGCGGCCTATGGACCGGATGTGCTGGTGGTTTCGCTGGGGGTGGATACCTTCAAGGAAGACCCGATTTCGCAGTTCAAGCTGGACTCGCCGGATTACCTGCGCATGGGCGAGGCCATCGGCAAGCTGGGGCTGCCGACGTTATTCGTCATGGAGGGGGGGTATGCGGTGGAGGAGATCGGGGTCAATGCGGTGAATGTGTTGCAGGGGTTTGAGAGTGTTGGTTGATGGTCATTCCCTGTAGGAGTGAGCTTGCTCGCGAAGGGAGTTCTACCGGATGAGTTCGGTGTGCAGCTTGAGAGCACCCTCTCCCTAACCCTCTCCCTGAAGGGAGAGGGGACCGTTCGGAGTGCGCTGATGTTTCGGCGTTAGCCGGCCACTCCGCGGGCATCAGGATGAACCACACCTTCTCTCGGCACGGACAAGCCCCCTCTCCCTTCAGGGAGAGGGCTGGGGAGAGGGAGCGGAGTCAACCTGGCGCGCTAGAGCCGCCGGGAGACGCGGTTCGCGAGCAAGCTCGCTCCTACGAAAAGCCGAATGCAAAAAGGCCGCGCCAGGATCGCTCCCGGCGCGGCCTTTTCATATGCATCCCGTTACTGCAGGACGTCCACGCGATCCACATCGATCTCCACGCCCTTGCGGTCATGGTCGACCTCGCCGGTCAGGCGCACCTTGGTCTTGTCGGAGACGTCCACGCCCTGCGGCCAGTCCTCGTGGTCGATCTCCACCTGCATGCTGCCGGTGGCGTCCTTGAACTCGTAGTGCTCGCCGTGCAGGCGCTTGGTGATCACGCCTTCCAGCACGGCCGGGGCGTCGTCGGCGGCGGCCTGGGCGGCTTTCACGGTGTTCACCGGGCCGGTCGCCGCGGGCTTGGCGGCATTGCTGCCCGGGCCGGTGTAGCCGGCGGCGAAGGTGGCGCCGGAGAACAGGGCGATGGCGGCGATCAGGGGAAGACGGATGGATTTCATGAAGTAGCCTCCTGGCTGTTTTCGTTGGAATCAGATTAGCCAAACAGAATGAAACCAGCCTGAATCCGCCCTTAATCCAGGCTTAACCGCCCTTGTCGTCGTCCTTGAGCTTGCGGAACACGTAGAACAGCTCCGGTTCGCTGACCATGTAGATGGTGCCCTGCTCGTCGATGGCCACGCCCTCGGCGCGCGGGATCTTGTCGTGCAGGCCGTTGAGCCCGCCGAGCAGGCTGATGAAGCTGACCGGCTCGCCTTTCTCGTCCAGCTCCAGCAGCAGGTGCGACTCCGCCGACAGCACCAGGGTATGGCCGGTGCGCGGGTCGACGCTGAGCGCCGAGACGTTGCGCATGTACAGCTGCTCGCTGGGCAGCGGCCGCATGCTGCCGGTCAGCCCCGGGCTGCCGTCGCTGGTCCAGCTGAAGAGGGTCATGGGGTCGCGCTCGCGGCCCAGCAGCAGGCGTTTCTGCGCCGGGTCCCAGGCGATGCCCTCGAAGCCCTTGTTGCTCTTTTCGCCGAGGTTGCCCAGGTCGAAGCTGGCCAGCTTGGCGGTGCTCAGCTCGTGGGTCTGCGGGTCGAGGTGGAAGATGGTCAGGGAGTTCTGCCGCTCGTCGGTCACCGCGACGTTGCCGTTGGGCAGCACCGCCACGCCTTCGGGGTTCTCCAGGCCCAGCAGCGGGATCACCCGCAGCACCTCGCCGTCCAGCGACAGCTCGCCAAGCAGCGGCTTCTTGCCGGTCACGGTGAACAGCGTGCGGGTCACCGGGTTGTAGGCCAGGTCGGAGGTTTCCTGGCCTTCCAGCCCGCCCTTGAGCGGCTTGCCCTGGATCACCGCGCGGTAGCCGGGCAGCCAGACGCTGTCGGCGCGCGCCTGCTCGCTGGTGTTCTCTTCCTGCCACCACAGGCGGGCGCGGTCGTCCCAGTGGAACAGCTTGGTCAGGACCACCAGCACCACGGCGGCGAAGAGCAAGGCCAGCAGCAGCCAGCGCAGAAGACGAGAGGATCGGACCTGGGTCATCGGGGAGTTCTTGTTGTCTGGGTGGGAACGCCCCGCAGAACGCAAAGGCCGCACGAATGGCGGCCTTTGGCGGGGTACGGCTCAGAGGACGCGGCTTTCGAACCGGCTGGCGCCGGGAAGTTCCAGCACCAGCTCGCTACCGCGCTTGAGCGGGCCCACGCCCACCGGCGTACCGGTGGAGACCACGTCGCCCGGCTGCAGCGAGAAGTGCCCGGCGATGTGCTGGATCAGCGGCACGATGGGGTTGAGCATGTCGCGGCTGTTGCCGTCCTGGCGCACTTCGCCGTCGATGCTCAGGCGGATGCCGATGTCGGCCGGGTCGGGGAAGCGGTCGGCGCTGACGAAGGGCGCCAGCACGAAGGCGCCGTCGAAGGACTTGGCCAGCTCCCAGGGCAGGCCCTTTTCCTTGAGCTTGGCCTGCACGTCGCGCAGGGTCAGGTCCAGCGCCGGGGCGTAGCCGGAAATGGCGTCCAGCACTTCCTCGCGGCTGGGCGTGCGCGACAGCGGCTTGCCGATCAGCACGGCGATCTCCGCTTCGTAGTGCACGTCGCCACGACCCTCGGGAATGGCGAAGCCGCCCTCGGCCGGCACGGTGCAGGAGCCGGGCTTGATGAACAGCAGCGGCTCGGTGGGCACCGGGTTGTTCAGCTCCCTGGCGTGCTCGGCGTAGTTGCGCCCGACGCAGACCACCTTGCCCAGCGGGAAGTGGATGCGGGTGCCGTCGACGTACTGATGCTGGTAACTCATGACCGACTCCTGGACGGATGAATGGGATGCCCCGCGGCGCTCGTGGCGCTGCGCGGTGCCCGCCTCCCGCGGGCGCTGCCGGCCGTTCCGTCGGCCCCGAACACGAGAAGGGCCGGTGAACCGGCCCTTCTGGGATGACTGGCTTACTCGGCGAAGATCTTGCCGGGGTTCATGATCCCGTTGGGATCGAACACCGCCTTGACCGCCTTCATGTAGCCGATCTCGGCTTCGGAGCGAGAGTAACCCAGGTAGTCGCGCTTGGTCATGCCCACGCCGTGCTCGGCGGAGATGGAGCCGTTGTACTTCTGCACGGTCTCGAACACCCACTTGTTGACGGTGGCGCACTTGGCGAAGAACTCGTCCTTGGACAGGTTCTCGGGCTTCAAGATGTTCAGGTGCAGGTTGCCGTCGCCGATGTGGCCGAACCAGACCACTTCGAAGTCCGGGTAGTTGGCTTCGACGATGGCGTCGATGTCCTTGAGGAAGGCCGGGACCTTGCTGACGGTGACCGAGATGTCGTTCTTGTACGGCGTCCAGTGCGAGATGGTCTCGGAGATGTACTCGCGCAGCTTCCACAGGTTCTGCAGCTGCTGCTCGCTCTGGCTCATCACGCCGTCCAGCACCCAGCCCTGCTCGACGCAGTGCTCGAAGGTGGCCAGGGCTTCGTTGGCCACTTCCTCGGTGCTGGCCTCGAACTCCAGCAGGGCATAGAACGGGCAGTCGGTCTCGAAGGCCGGCGGCACGTCGCCGCGGGCCAGGACCTTGGCCAGGGCCTTGTCGGAGAAGAATTCGAAGGCGGTCAGGTCGAGCTTGCTCTGGAAGGCGTGCAGCACCGGCATGATCGAGTCGAAGTCGGGGGTGCCGAGGACCATCGCGGTGAGGTTCTTCGGCGTGCGCTCCAGGCGCATGGTGGCTTCGACCACGAAGCCCAGGGTGCCTTCGGCGCCGATGAACAGCTGGCGCAGGTCGTAGCCGGTGGCGTTCTTGATCAGGTCCTTGTTCAGCTCCAGCAGGTCGCCCTTGCCGGTGACCACCTTCATGCCGGCCACCCAGTTGCGCGTCATGCCGTAGCGAATCACCTTGATCCCGCCGGCATTGGTGCCGATGTTGCCGCCGATCTGGCTGGAGCCGGAGGAGGCGAAGTCCACCGGGTAGTACAGGCCCTGCTCCTCGGCGAACAGTTGCAGCTGCTTGGTCACCACGCCCGGCTGGCACACCACGGTGCGGTCGAAGGCGTTGAAGTCGAGGATCCTGTTCATGTAGTCGAACGACACCACCACCTCGCCGTTGGCGGCGACGGCGGCGGCGGAGAGCCCGGTACGCCCGCCCGAGGGCACCAGGCCGACCTTGTGCTCGTTGGCCCAGCGCACCACGGCCTGCACCTGCTCGATGCTCTTGGGGAAGGCGATGGCCAGCGGCGCCGGGGCGAAGTGCTTGGTCCAGTCCTTGCCATAGGCATCCAGGGAATCGGCATCGGTCAGCAGCTTGCCGGGCTCCAGCAGGGGCTTGAGCGATTCGATCAGGGCTTCGCGGGTCATCGAGGGAACTCTCAAATGGTTCATGGTCGTCCTGAGAACAGCTCAGGTCGCAACCGGACAAGGAAAAGGGAGAACATGCTAGCATACGCACCCCACGCAGTTCGCCACCTGGCGCCGAGCTGCGGCACCGGCCGGTTCGGCCAGAGCTGTTCATTTTCTAGCCATTATCCCGGGACTACAGGTTCAAGCAGATGAGCAAGACTTCTCTCGACAAGAGCAAGATCAAATTCCTTCTCCTGGAAGGCGTGCACCAGAATGCCGTTGATACCCTCAAGGCCGCCGGCTACACCAACATCGAGTACCTCAAGACCGCGCTGTCCGGCGACGAGCTGAAGGAAAAGATCGCCGACGCCCACTTCATCGGCATTCGCTCCCGCACCCAGCTCACCGAGGAAGTCTTCGACTGCGCCAAGAAGCTGATCGCGGTGGGCTGCTTCTGCATCGGCACCAACCAGGTCAACCTGAACGCCGCCCGCGAACGCGGCATCGCGGTGTTCAACGCGCCCTACTCCAACACCCGCTCGGTGGCCGAACTGGTGCTGGCCGAAGCCATCCTGCTGCTGCGCGGCATCCCGGAGAAGAACGCCTCCTGCCACCGCGGCGGCTGGATCAAGTCGGCAGCCAACTCCTTCGAGATCCGCGGCAAGAAGCTGGGCATCGTCGGCTACGGCTCCATCGGCACCCAGCTCTCGGTCCTGGCCGAAGCCCTGGGCATGCAGGTGTTCTTCTACGACGTGGTGACCAAGCTGCCGCTGGGCAACGCGCAGCAGATCGGCTCGCTGCACGAGCTGCTGGGCCTGTGCGACATCGTCTCGCTGCACGTGCCGGAACTGCCGTCCACCCAGTGGATGATCGGCGAGAAGGAAATCCGCGCCATGAAGAAGGGCGGCATCCTGATCAACGCCGCCCGCGGCACCGTGGTCGAGCTGGACCACCTGGCCAACGCCATCAAGGACGAGCACCTGATCGGCGCCGCCATCGACGTGTTCCCGGTCGAGCCCAAGTCCAACGACGAAGAGTTCGAAAGCCCGCTGCGTGGCCTGGACCGCGTGATCCTGACCCCGCACATCGGCGGCTCCACCGCCGAGGCCCAGGCCAACATCGGCCTGGAAGTGGCCGAGAAGCTGGTCAAGTACAGCGACAACGGCACCTCGGTGTCCTCGGTCAACTTCCCCGAAGTCGCCCTGCCGTCGCACCCGGGCAAGCACCGCCTGCTGCACATCCACGCCAACATCCCGGGCGTGATGAGCGAGATCAACAAGGTGTTCGCCGACAACGGCATCAACATCTCCGGCCAGTACCTGCAGACCAACGAGAAGGTCGGCTACGTGGTGATCGACGTCGACGCCGAGTACTCGGACCTGGCGCTGGAGAAGCTGCAGCACGTCAACGGCACCATCCGCAGCCGCGTCCTGTTCTAAGGACCGCTCGGCGGCAAGAAAAAAGGAGGCTTCGGCCTCCTTTTTTCGTTTCTGCGGCGGGCGCTCTTCGTAGGATGGGTTGAGCTTGCGAAACCCATGCGGGACGGTGATGGGTATTGCTTCGCTCAACCCATCCTACGTGGTGTATCGCCGGACTCCGTCCGCGAGAGGTTATCCGCCGCTCAAGAGCATCGCGGATAAATCCGCTCCTACGGGCATATCAGCCCGATCTTGCCGGCCCTAGAGCCAACCATCACTTCACGTTGACGGTGATCTGCTTGGATTCCACGTTCGGCTCGAAGGGCACGTGGTTCTTGTCGCCCAGCAGCAGCTGCAGGGTGTGCTTGCCCGGCGGCAGGGTGATCTTGGTTTCCGTCTGGCCCTTGCCGAAGTGACGGATGTTGTCGGTCATCGGCAGCGGCATGTCCATGGCAGGCTGCTCCTTGAGGTCCACCAGCAAGTGGTGGTGCCCGGTGCTCGGCGAGTCGACGCCGGCCGGGGCCACGCCCATGCCTTCCAGGCCGAACTTGACGGTGAAGGTCTGGCCGACGGTGGCGCCGTCCTGCGGTTCGATGAAATACACCTTGGCCCCCTCGGGCGCCGGGGTACGCGGCATGCCGGCCGCCAGCGCGGCGGTGGAGGCGGCGAGCAGCAGGCCGGCAAGGCCCAGGCAAGGCAACGTGAGCTTCATGGAGTTCTCCTTATGAGCGGGATGGGGAGGCCCGGCACGCTGCAGCGAACCTCCGGCGGGACTCTTCAGCATAGGTCGCCACGCCGACGGCTCAAGGGAAAGAGTGCTACAAGGGCTGTCGGAAGGCTCTACGCCGAGCCTCGCAGGCTATCACAACGAACTCAGCCGCCGGCTTCCAGGCCAGCCAGGCAGACCGCCGCGGCGTCCAGCTCCTCCTCGCTGAACACCAGCACGCCCATGCGCTTGAGCGCCGCCGCGGTGACGCCCTCGCCGGGCACGCGCAGGCCGGAGAAGCTGCCGTCGTAGTTCTCGCGGTTGCCACAGGAAGGGCTGCGCGCCTTGAGAATGGCCAGGCGGATGCCATGGCGGTCGACCAGCGCCATGGCCTGTTCGGCGCCGCGGACGAAGGCGCCGGTGACGTCCACGCCATCCACCGTCACCACCGGCGCCTGGCCTTCCAGCACCAGGGCGCCGCGGCCGCCGGGAATCTCCGCCGGCGCACGCGGCGTGGGCAGGCCGCCGGCCACTTCCGGGCACAGCGCGACCACCCGGCCCTGGGCCTGCCAGCGTTCCAGCAGGTCGAAGGGGCCGTGGCTGCCACCGTCGTAGCGCACCCGGTGGCCCAGCAGGCAGCGGCTGACGAGAATCTTCTGCATGGGCGAAACACTCCCTTTTCGATCGCAACAGACTAGCCCGCACATCGGACCTGGTCACCTGGCAACCGATGGCGGCCACCCGCCGATGGTCGGGCCCATCCTTCGGCTGGAACTGCCGCGCCGGCATGGCGGGCCGGGCGCATCGCGCGCAGACTGCCTCGCCATATCGCCCACCGCGAGGGAACCGCCACCATGCTCAAGCCTCTCAGCCTGCCGCACCTGCTCGGCGGCCTGCTGCTGTGCGCCGCCGGCGCCAGCCAGGCCGCGCTCGAACCGCTGGACAACGAAAACCTCGGCCGCATCACCGGCCAGGAGGGCCTGAGCATCCGCGCCGACGTCATGGCCAGCATCGGCAAGGCCGCCTGGGTCGACGACGGCGGCAGCGTCTCGCTGCGCAACCTGAAGATCGACAACGGCTGCACCAGCGCCGCGGTCTGCCCGGACGGCCGCGGCGGCGCGCTGCCCCTGGGCGCGGCGCAGCTGGGCCTGAGCCTGCCGTTCTTCGGCGTCGAGCTGCCTACCCTGCAGGTCGACGTGGTCCAGGGCAGCAACGGCCAGCAGCAGCTGGCGCTGACCCTGCCGGACCTGACCACCATCAACAAGCAGCTCAATGACGGCGGCCTGCCGGCGCAGACCATCCGCGTGCGCGTGGCCGGCGACCTCTACGTCGGTGAAAGCCGCCTGGGCAGCCTGGAGGTGCGCGACATCCAGGACATCAGCGGCACCATCCGCGTCTGGGGCCACTGAGCCCTAGAGCGGGGCGTCGCTGCGGCGGCGGAACCAGCCGGTCAGCGACAGGCGTTCGCGGTGGGCCGGCAGCACCTCGTGGGGGAACTCGCCGGAGAGGAACAGCACCAGGCTGCCGCCCAGCGGCGGCACGTCGTCGTGGCTGCCGTCGGCGAAATACAAGCGCAGTTCGCCGGCGTGCTCGGGCAGCCAGTCGTCGTTGAGGTAGAGCACCGCCGACACGCAACGGCGGTCATCGTCGCGGAAGCGGTCCAGGTGCTTCTGGTAGAAGGCGCCCGGCGGATACAGGGCGAAGTGGCACTCGAAGTCCTCCAGGCCCAGGAACAACGCGCGGTTGAGCGCCACGCGCAGTTCGTCCATCAGCCCCAGGTAGCGGTCGCAGGCCTCAGCCTGCCCCGGCTCCAGCCACTGGATGCGGTCGCCGCGGATGCCCTCGCGCACCGCCTGGCCGGCGCCGCGCCCCACCGAGGCCGAAGCCAGCTCGCCGGCGGCGGCGCGGTTGCGGCACTCCGCGGCCAGGGCGGCGATCAGGTCCGCGGGCAGGAAGTCGCGTTGCAGCGACCAGCCGCGTTCGGCCAGGTCGTCGACGGCGTTTTGCAGGGGGGAGGAATCGGCGTGGGGGTTCATGCGCTATTGTAACGCCGGCGACAAGCGCCTCGACAAGCGGGGCCGGGCTTGCCGACAATAGCCGCGGCGGATGGCCACTGCCGCCAGGAGGACCCGATTTGCGTGCACTGCTTGCCCTTGCCCTGCTGATGCTGGGCCTACCCGTACTGGCCGACGATTACCAGCGCCTCTACCAGGCCGCCGGCTGGCCGGAACAACGCGCGCACTTCAACGATGCCCTGCACGCCGCGCAGAAGCGCTACCAGGCCAACCTGCCGCCGGCGCTGTACCAGGCCCTGGTGAACAACAGCGACCAGCGCTTCGCCCCGGCGCAGATCGACGCCCGGGCGCTGGCCGGCCTGCGCCGGAACCTGGCGGACAGCGGCCCGGCGCTGGCCTTCTTCGAATCGCCCCTGGGGCGCAAGATCGCCGCCGCGGAAACCCTCGCCACCCGCAGCGACCAGCTCGCCCAGTACGCCAACGGCCTGCCGCGCCAGCAGGCCACGCCGCAGCGCCAGCAGCTGGCCCAGCGCCTGAGCCGGGCCCTGCCCGCCAGCGAGGCCGGCGCCGAGGTCAGCATGGCGCTGGCCAGCGTGGCCGCCGACAGCCTCAGCCAGATGCTCCCCGGCCTGCTCGGCCAGGGCCAGGGGCTGCTCGAAGGGCAGCGGCAGAACGTCGTGCAGCAGATCGGCGCCGACCTCGACAACACCCTGCTGTACGTCTACCGCGGGCTCTCCGACGCCGAGCTGCAGCAGTTCGCCGACTTCGCCGAGTCGCCCGCCGGCCAGGCCTACTACCAGGCGGCCCTGGCCGCGGTGAAGGCCGGGCTGGCTTCCGCCCCCTCGAACTAGCTCAGGCGCTCGCCGAGGAAATCGAAGTAGCGCCGGCGCAGCGCCTCGCTCTCGTTGGCCAGGTGGTGCCGCGCGCCGGTGAGCAGCAGGCACTCGATGCGCTCGAACTTCTCCTCCAGCACCCTCAGGTTGTAGCGCCAATCCACCGTCTCGTCGGCGTCGCCCTGCACCACCAGCAGGTTGCGCGCGCTGGGCGGCGCGCCCTCGATGTGCGGAATCCAGCGCGCCAGCGCGCCCACCCAGGCGGTGGGCAGGATGCGCGGCTGCAGCGGGTCGCGATCGCGGAGGAAGGCGAGGAAGCCGGCGTCGTTGGAGTTGTCGGTGAACTTGCGCGGGATGGAGTCGACGAAGGGCCGCAGCAGTTGGTAGCTGAGCTTCGACCAGCCCCAGGCGCGCGGCCGCACCAGCGGCGCCAGCAGCAGGGTGTGGCCCAGCTCCGGGCGCGGCGCGCCGGTGAGCAGGTAGTCCAGCAGGATGGCGCCGCCGGTGCTCTGCCCGAAAAGGTGCCAGGGCTGCGGCAGGTCCAGCTGCGCCGCCGCGTCCAGCAGGCCGGCAAGCACCGCCTGGTACTCGGCGAAGTCGTTGATGCTGGCCGCCGCGCCGTTGGACAGGCCGTGGCCCGGCAGGTCGCAGGCGATCACCGCCAGGCCCAGGTCCAGCGCCCAGTCGATGACGTGGCCATAGAGCCCCATGTGGTCGTAGTAGCCGTGCAGCAGCAGCAGGCTGCCGCGGGCCAGGGGCGGGCGCCACAGCTGCGCGGCGATGCGGTAGCCGGCGCACTCGAAGTAGCCCAGGCGGCTTTCCAGGCCCGGGTAGCGGGCCGCCAGGTCGAGCCCGTAGAAGGACTGGTAGGCGAGGACCTGGGCGTCGCGTTCGGCTGCGGTCAGGGGTCGCAGGCGCTGGCGCAGCAGATCGGGCTGGAAGGCTTCTGGCATCGGGGTTTTCCGCGGTTTCCGGTGACGCTGGGAAGAGCGCCCGGCGGCATCCGGGCGGTTCTGCCACAAGCGACGGCATGGCACTCTTGGGGGCTATCTTACCGGGATTCGCCATGCCTGCCCGCCGCACGCTCATCCTCGCCTGCCTGGCCGCGCTGCTCGCCGCCATGCTGCTGGGCGCCTACCAGTGGTTCCAGCAGCGCTACATCCGCCCCTTCGACGCGCAGCCGACGCTGTTCAGCGGCGCCGGCCTGCAGCTGCCGGCCGAACTGGCCGGCCCCGGCGCCATCCGCCTGGTGCATTTCTGGGACCCGGCCTGCCCGTGCAACGTCGGCAACCAGCAGCACCTCGCCGAGTTGCTGGCGCGCTTCGCCCCGCTTGGCGTGCAGTTCTTCGCCGTGCAAAAGCCCGGCAGCCACGGCCAGTTGCCCACCACCCTGCAGGCCCTGCGGCCATTGGCCACGCCGCCTGGCGCCGAGGCGCTGCCGGCGAGCCCGGCGGTGGCCATCTGGGACCGCCAGGGCCGCCTGGCCTATTTCGGCCCCTACAGCGAGGGCGCGGTGTGCAGCTCGGCCAACAGCTTCATCGAACCGGTGCTGCAGGCGCTGATCGACGGCCGCCCGGTGCAGTCCACCCAGAGCCTCGCCCAAGGCTGCTATTGCCCCTGGCGGGCGGACAGCCGGGCGCCAGCATCTACACTAGCCGGAGCCGGCCCATGAAGGGCCGGCGCGCGACTACAAGGAGCCTCCCATGCCGCTACGCCCCACCCTCGCCCTGTGCGCCCTGCTCAGCCTGCCGCTGCTGGCCGGCGCCGACGACCAGGCGCCCAGCCCCGACCAGGTGATGTCCGAGCACAAGGCGGAGATCGACAACCGCCTGGCCGACATCGACTACAAGCGCAAACGCATCGTCGAAGCCAACATGAACCTCACCGGCAAGGAAGGCGAGGCGTTCTGGCCGATCTACAACACCTACCGCAGCGAGGCCGAGAAGCTGAGCAAGCAGCACCTGGCGCTGATCCTCGACTACGCCAAGTCCTACAACACCGGCAAGGTCTCCGACAAAGACGCCAGCGCCCTGCTCAAGCGCGCCGAGAAGCTCCAGCAACTGCGCCTGGACCTGCGCAACCGCTACATCGCGCGCATGGCCAAGGCCGTCTCGCCGACCCGCGCCATGCGCTTCCTGCAGATCGAGACGCAGCTCGACGCCATGGCCCTGCTGGACATGGCCAGCGAGATCCCGCTGGCCGAATGAGCCCGGCGCGGGACGCCTCAGTGCGCCTGCGCCATCTCCTGCAAACGCCGCCGGTACACCTCCGGCGGCACCCCGAACCAGCGCCGGAAGGCGCGATAGAACGGCGACAGCTCGGCGAAGCCGCAGGTCCGCGCCACTTCGCGGATGGCCACGCCTTCGGCCAGCCGCTCGGTGGCGCGCTGGCGGCGCACTTCCTCGTGCAGCTCGCGAAAGCCGCTGCCCTGCCCGGCCAGGCTGCGCTGCAAGGCGCTGGCCGGCAGGCCCAGCAGCTCGGCGCAGGCCTGCAAGGTGCAGGGTTCGCGGCCCAGGCGATGGGCCAGCAGATAGCGCAGGCGGTTGAGCAGGTCGTTCTCCTGCAGGCGCTGCAGTTCTTCCTCCGCATAGCGGGTGAGCACGCCGTGCAAGGCGGCGTTGGCCGTGCGCGACGGGCGCCGCAGCAGGGCTCGCGGGAACAGCAGGGCGTCGTGTGCGCAGGCGAACCGCGGCGTCAGCCCGAACAGCCGGCGGTGCTCGGCCAGGCGCCGTGGCGCGGCATGGCGGAACTCGATGGCGGAACAGGCGAACTCGTCGTCGCTGACCGCCTTCAGCAGCTTGATGAACAGCAGCAGCAGGCATTCCATCTGCTGGCGCAGCGGCGGGCAGTCGCGGTAGTGGATGTCGAGGACCAGCCGCGCCTGCTCGCCCTCCTCGCGCAGCTGCGCGGCCAGGCCGCCGGAGAGGATGTGCTGGAAGCGCAGGAAGCTGTGCAGCGCCTGCTCCAGGTCGCGGCTGGCCAGCAGCAGGTAGCCGACCACGTCGAGCAGGCGCGGCTTCATAGCCTCGGCCAGGTGCAGGCCGATGTCCACGTCACCGCTCAGCTCCGGCAGCGCCGCCCAGAACAGCGGCACCTCGTCGTGCAGCAGGCGGCCGTCGGCGCTCACCGGCGCCAGGCGCACGCGCCGCAGCGCCTGGCGGTAGATGCGCGCCGGCTCCAGCCCCAGGTTGGTAAGCGCCTCGTAGAGCAGGCGGCGCAGGGTGGCCGAATGGGTGAGTGGCGCGCTGGCGAGGGACATGCAGCCTCCTTTTGACCGAAGACTTGCAGCTTGCGCGCGTTTGGTCAATGAAAGCGCCCGGCGCGAATGCGCAGAATCCGCCCAGAACAACAAGGAGAGCCGCTACATGAAACGTACGTTGACCGTTCTTGCCGTGCTGGTGGCGGCCGCTGCCGCCGGGGGCGCCTGGTACCTGCATGGCAAGCAGCCGACCCGCGACGGCCTGGCGGGGCTGCCCGGGCTGCAGGCCGAGGTCGAGGTGCGCTACGACGAGCGTGGCGTGCCGCACATCCGTGCGCAGAACGAAAGCGACCTGTACCACGCCCTGGGCTACGTGCACGCCCAGGACCGGCTGTTCCAGATGGAGATGCTGCGCCGCCTGGCCAAGGGCGAGCTGGCCGAGGTGCTGGGGCCCAAGCTGGTGGACACCGACCGCCTGTTCCGCACCCTGCGCCTGCGCGACCATGCCGCCGAGTACGCCGCCCGCCAGGACCGGCAGTCGCCGGCCTGGAAGGCCCTGGAGGCCTACCTGGACGGCATCAACCAGTACCAGGCCAGCCACCCGAAGCCGCTGGAATTCGACGTGCTGGGCATTCCCAAGCGGCCCTTCACGGTGGAGGACACCCTCGCCGTGTCCGGCTACCTGGCCTACAGCTTCGCCGTGGCCCTGCGCACCGAGCCGGTGCTCACCTACATCCGCGACGACCTGGGCGCCGGCTACCTGAAGGCCTTCGACCTGGCCTGGCACCCCGAGGGCGTGCTGCAGCGCTCCACCGCGCTGGCCGCCGGCGACTGGAAGGACCTCGGCGCCCTGGCGCAGATCAGCCAGCAGGCCCTGGAAGCCGCCGGCCTGCCGCAGTACGAGGGCAGCAACGCCTGGGTGGTCTCCGGCAGCCGCACGCGCAGCGGCAGGCCGCTGCTGGCTGGCGATCCGCACATCCGCTTCGCCGCGCCCTCGGTGTGGTACGAGGCGCAGCTCAGCGCCCCCGGCTTCGAACTCTACGGCCACCACCAGGCCCTGGTGCCCTTCGCCATGCTCGGCCACAACAAGGACTTCGGCTGGAGCCTGACCATGTTCCAGAACGACGACATGGACCTGGTGGCCGAGAAGACCAACCCGGCCAACCCCGAGCAGGTCTGGTACCACGGCCAGTGGGTGGACCTCGCGCGCGAGGAGCAGAGCATCGCGGTGAAGGGCCAGGCGCCGGTCAAGCTGGTGCTGCGCAGCTCGCCCCACGGGCCGATCGTCAACGACGCCCTGGGCGCCGCCTCGGGCAAGACGCCCATCGCCATGTGGTGGGGCTTCCTGCAGACCGAGAACCCGCTGCTGGACGCCTTCTACCACCTCGACCGCGCCGACACCCTGGACAAGGCCCGCGCCGCCGCCGCGCAGATCCACGCGCCGGGGCTCAACGTGGTCTGGGCCAACGCCCGCGGCGACATCGCCTGGTGGGCCTCGGCGCAACTGCCGAAGCGCCCGGCCGGCGTCGATCCGAACTTCATCCTCGACGGCAGCACCGCCGCGGCGGACAAGGACGGCTTCTACCCCTTCGTCGAGAACCCCCACGAAGAGAACCCGGCGCGCGGCTACATCGTCTCGGCCAACTTCCAGCCGGTGCCCGCCAATGGCCGGCCGGTGCCCGGCTACTACAACCTGGCCGACCGCGGCCAGCGCCTGGACCGGCACCTGGCCGACGCCTCGGTGAAGTGGGACCTGCAGAACAGCCAGGCGCTGCAACTGGACACCGGCACCGACTACGGCCCGCGCACCCTGGCGCCGCTGCTGCCGAGCCTGCGCCAGGTGGCGAGCGGCGAGCAGGAGAAGGCGCTGGTGGAGCAGCTGGCGGCCTGGAAGGGCGACTACCCGCTGGATTCGCTGGCCGCCACCCTGTTCAGCCAGTTCCTCTACCAACTGGCCTACGGCGCCATGCACGACGAAATGGGCGACGCCTTCTTCAACACCCTGCTGAGCACCCGGGCGCTCGACAGCGCCCTGCCGCGGCTGGCCGCCGACGACGCTTCGCCCTGGTGGGACGACCGCGCCACGGCGCAGAAGGAAAGCCGCGCGGACATCGTCAAGGCCGCCTGGCAGGCCAGCCTGAAGCACCTGCGCGACACCTTCGGCGAGGACCCGGCCAGTTGGCAATGGGGCGCGGCGCACACCCTCACCCACGTGCACCCGCTGGGCATGCAGAAGCCGCTGGACCGCCTGTTCAACATCGGCCCCTTCGCCGCGCCGGGCGGCCACGAGGTGCCCAACAACCTCTCGGCGCCCATCGGCCCGGCGCCCTGGGCCGTCACCTACGGGCCCTCGACGCGGCGCCTGGTGGACTTCGCCGACCCCACCCACGCCCTGGGCATCAACCCGGTGGGCCAGAGCGGCGTGCTCTTCGATGCGCACTACAAGGACCAGGCCGAGGACTACGTCGAAGGCCGCTACCACGCCGAGCATTTCGCGCCCGACGAGGTCGCCGCCAACAGCCACGGACTGCTCAGGCTGGCGCCGCAGGCACGCTAGGCCGCGCCAGAAACGACGAACCCCGCATGCTGCGGGGTTCGTCGTTTCCGTGAGAAGGGACTGCGGGAGGCGCCGAAGCTCCCTGGCGCGTTATTCCCCCTAGGGATAACTATTGGGGTGTTGTATTGGGCGCCACCTCCCGCCTGGGTGCTGTGGAAAGCACTGGCAAATTGCCCGGGATCACGGAGGCCGACCAAGCTGCGGGGAATAGCCGGCAACCGCCAACGGACACACTGAATAGTAGTTGGCAAATGCAGGGAAGTTGCGGCGATTAGCTGTCAGATTCTTCTGAGAAGACCGACTCTTCTTGCCCTTCGGCATATGTCCGTCTCCCCCAAAAACATGGGCCACCCGAAGGTGGCCCATGGTTTTCGCAGGCACCGGCTGCAGCCGGCCGACAAGACGACCTCAGACGGTGGCCGGCGAACCTTTCTGCCAGTCGGTGGCCGTGGCTTCCATGGCCTCCTGGACGGCACGCTTGCGGCGCTCCTCGGCCTGGCGGGTGAAGTACCAGGCGAAGAAGGTGAACAGCGAGACGGTCAGCAGGATCAGGCTGGCCACCGCGTTGATCTCCGGCTTCACGCCCAGGCGCACGGCGGAGAACACTTCCATCGGCAGGGTGGTGGAACCGGGGCCGGAGACGAAGCTGGCCAGCACCAGGTCGTCCAGCGACAGGGCGAAGGACATCATGCCGCCGGCCGCCAGCGAAGGCGCGATCATCGGGATGGTGATCAGCAGGAACACTTTCCAGGGCTTGGCGCCCAGGTCCATGGCCGCTTCCTCGATGGACAGGTCCAGCTCGCGCAGGCGCGCCGACACCACCACCGCCACGTAGGACGAGCAGAAGCTGGTGTGGGCGATCCAGATGGTGACGATGCCGCGCTCCTGCGGCCAGCCGATCAACTGGGCCATGGCCACGAACAGCAGCAGCAGCGACAGACCGGTGATCACCTCGGGCATGACCAGCGGCGCGGTGACCATGCCGCCGAACAGCGTGCGGCCGCGGAAACGCGGGATACGCGTCAGCACGAAGGCCGCCAGGGTGCCCAGGATCACCGAGGAGACCGCCGTGTACACGGCGATTTCCAGGGAGCGGAACACCGAGCTGATCAGTTGGGTGTTGTCCAGCAGGCCGACGTACCACTTCACCGACCAGCCGCCCCACACGGTCACCAGCTTGGAGCCGTTGAACGAGTAGATGACCAGGATGACCATCGGCACGTAGATGAACAGCAGGCCGAGGACAAGCATGATGTTGGAGAAGGACCAACGCTTGTTCATACCTTGCCCTCCAGTTCTTTGGCTTGGTTCTTGTTGAACAGGATGATGGGCACGATGAGGATCGCCAGCATGACCACCGCCAGGGCGGACGCCACCGGCCAGTCACGGTTGTTGAAGAACTCCTGCCACAGCACCTTGCCGATCATCAGCGTCTCGGGGCCGCCGAGCAGTTCCGGGATGACGAACTCGCCCACTGCCGGGATGAACACCAGCATGCAGCCGGCGATGATGCCGTTCTTCGACAGCGGCACGGTGATCTTCCAGAAGCTGGTGAAGTTGCGCGCGCCCAGGTCGGAGGCGGCCTCCAGCAGGCTCATGTCGTGCTTCACCAGGTTGGCGTACAGCGGCATCACCATGAACGGCAGGTACGAGTAGACGATACCGATGTACACCGCCAGGTTGGTGTTGAGGATGGTCAGCGGTTCGTTGATCACCCCCAGCCACATCAGGAAGCCGTTGAGCAGGCCGTTGTTGGAGAGGATGCCCATCCAGGCGTACACGCGGATCAGGATCGCCGTCCAGGTCGGCATCATGATCAGCAGCAGCAGCACGGTCTGCATTTCCTTGCTGGCGCGGGCGATGGCGTAGGCCATCGGGTAGCCGATCAGCAGGCACAGGAAGGTGCTGATCGCCGCCATCTTCAGCGAGCCCAGGTAGGCGTCGATGTAGAGCGGGTCGTCCGTCAGCATCAGGTAGTTGCCGAGGTTCAGCACCAGTTGCAGGGTCTGGTCGGCGTACTGGAACACTTCGGTGTACGGCGGGATGGCCACGTCCGCTGCCGCCAGGCTGATCTTCAGCACGATGGCGAAGGGCAGCAGGAAGAACAGGAACAGCCAGATGAACGGCACACCGATCACGGCGTGCCGGCCACGCGGCAGGCGCTTCATGAGCGATTTGCTGATGTTCATGATTGCAGCACCACACCGCTGTCGTCGTACCAGCTGATGTACACCGGCTGGTCCCAGGTCGGGCGGGCCACGTGGCGCTCGGCGTTGGCCATGAAGGCCTGGACGATCATCCCCGAGGCCAGCTTGATGTAGTACACCGAGTGGCCGCCGAGGTAGGCGATGTCGTAGACGGTGCCCTGGGCCCAGTTGAAGCCTTCGTGCTCGAGGTTTTCCGGCTTCTGCGCGCTGACCATGACCTTCTCCGGACGCAGCGCGTAGGTGATGCGCTTGTCTTCGGCGCGGGTGCTGATGCCGTGGCCGATGTAGATCGGGTTTTCCAGCTGCGGGCAGGCGATCACCGCGTGGTCCTGCAGGTCCTCGACCAGTTGGCCGTCGAACATGTTGACGTTGCCGATGAACTCGCAGATCAGGCGGCTGGCCGGGGTCTCGTAGATGTCCATCGGGCTGCCGATCTGCTCGATGCAGCCCAGGTGCATGATGGCGATGCGCTGGGCCATGGTCATGGCCTCTTCCTGGTCGTGGGTCACCATCACGCAGGTCACGCCCACGCGCTCGATGATCTCCACCAGTTCCAGCTGCATCTGCGAGCGCAGCTTCTTGTCCAGGGCGCCCATGGGCTCGTCGAGCAGCAGCAGCTTCGGCCGCTTGGCCAGCGAACGGGCCAGGGCCACGCGCTGGCGCTGGCCGCCGGAGAGCTGGTGCGGCTTGCGCTTGGCGTACTGGGTCATCTGCACCAGCTTGAGCATTTCCTCGACGATCCTGTCGATCTCGGCCTTGGGCAGGCCGTCCTGCTTCAGGCCGAAGGCGATGTTCTGCGCAACCGACATGTGCGGGAACAGCGCGTAGGACTGGAACATCATGTTGATCGGCCGCTCGTAGGGCGGCAGGTCGGTGATGTCCTGGCCATCCAGGAAGATGCGACCTTCGGTCGGCCGCTCGAAGCCGGCCAGCATGCGCAACAGGGTGGATTTACCGGAACCGGAACCGCCGAGCAATGCGAAGATTTCGCCCTTCTTGATGGTCAGGGAAACACTGTCCACCGCAAGGGTTTCGTCGAACTGCTTGGTGACCCGGTCGATTTTTACCAACACCTCTTTGGGCTGCTGGTCGCCCGCGAGGGCTTTCTTGTAGGCACCGGAGGCTATAGCCATTTACCACAACTCCCAACTTTTGGACGCCCGGCCCCCGCGGCCGGGCGTACTTGGATTGCTTACTTACCGGACTTGATCTTGGTCCAGGAACGGGTCATGAGGCGCAGGATCTTCGGCGGCAGCTCGTGCTGCACGAAGAGCTTGTCGAGTACTTCCTGAGGCGGGTAGACCTCGGGATTGTCGCGCACGGACTCATCCATGAATTCGCCAGCCTTGGGGTTCGGGTTGGCGTAACCGACGTAATCGCTGACCTTGGCGATCACCTCGGGCTTGAGCAGGTAGTTGATGAAGGCGTGGGCCTCTTTCGGGTTCGACGCATCCTTCGGGATGGCGAGGATGTCGAACCACAGGTTGGCGCCTTCCTTCGGAATCGCATAGGCGATGTTCACACCCTTGCCGGCTTCCTTGGCGCGGTTGGCGGCCTGGAACACGTCGCCGGAGAACCCGGCGGCGACGCAGATGTTGCCGTTGGCCAGGTCCGAGATGTACTTGGAGGAATGGAAGTAGGTGACGTAGGGGCGAACCGCCATCAGCTTGGCCTCGGC
Source organism: Pseudomonas sp. PI1 (assembly GCF_000812405.1). Lineage (NCBI taxonomy): Bacteria > Pseudomonadati > Pseudomonadota > Gammaproteobacteria > Pseudomonadales > Pseudomonadaceae > Pseudomonas > Pseudomonas sp. PI1. The sequence goes on along the minus strand of NZ_JWMC01000078.1, from coordinate 23,745 downwards.
CTTCTCGTAGTCGGCCGGGTTGGTGCTGTTGGGGTCCAGGCCCAGGTATTTGAGCACGGCCGGCATCATTTCGTCGCCCGAATCGAGGAAGGCGACGCCGCACTGGCTGAGCTTCTTCATGTTCTCGGGCTCGAAGAGCACGGCCCAGGAGTCGATCTTGTCGACGCCGAGCACGGCCTTGACCTTGTCGACGTTGTAGCCGATGCCGTTGGTGCCCCACAGGTAGGGCACGCCGTAGAGGTTGCCCGGGTCGTTGGCCTCGAGTTGTTTCATCAGGTGCGGGTCGAGGTTCTTCCAGTTCGGCAGCTGGCTCTTGTCCAGCTTCTGGAAGGCGCCGGCCTTGATCTGGCGGCCGAGGAAGTGGTTGGACGGCACCACGATGTCGTAGCCGGTGCGGCCGGCCAGCAGCTTGCCTTCGAGGGTTTCGTTGGAGTCGAAGACGTCGTACACCGGCTTGATGCCGGTTTCCTTCTCGAAATCGGCCAGAGTGGTCTCGCCGATGTAGTCGCTCCAGTTGTACACGTGGACGGTCGGCTCGGCCTGCGCAACGGCGGCGCCCAGGCCCAGGGTCGAGATGGCGGCGATCAGGGTTTTGCGGAAGGGAATGCGCACACGTCGGTCCTCTCTGTTGTCATGAAGCTTCTTTGTGTTGGCGTTTACAGCTTGTCCGGGCCTTCCGTGGCGCGCGCGAGCGCTTCTGCAGCCCTAGCTGCAACCAACGGCCATCCCACTGCAGATGATCCGTGCCTGCAGAGCGGTGGCGGGCCTGCGACCGCGCCGCCACCACCCTGCGCCCTGCCCGGCCGTTCGGGACGAACGACCGGGCCGGGGCGTCACTTGCCGGACTTGATAGTGGTCCAGCTGCGGGTCATCAGGCGCTGGGTCTTCGCCGGCAGGTCCGGGAAGGCGTACAGCTTCTTCATGACCGCGTCGCTCGGGTAGATGCCCGGGTCGTTACGGATTTCCTCGTTCACCAGCGGAGTGGCCGCGGAGTTGGCGTTGGGGTAGGAAACGGTATCGGAGATTTCCGCGATCACCTTCGGCTCGAGCAGGAAGTTGATCCACTTCAGAGCGCCTTCGGGGTTCTCGGCGTCCTTCGGAATGGCCACGGTGTCGAAGAAGGCGCCGGCGCCTTCCTTCGGAATGTGGTAGGCCACCTTCACGTTGTTCTTGGCTTCCACGGCGCGGGACTTGGCCTGGTAGATGTCGCCCGAGTAGCCGATGGCGACGCAGATGTTGCCGTTGGCCAGGTCCGAGATGTACTTGGAGGAGTGGAAGTAGGTGATGTACGGACGGATCTTCAGGAACAGCTCTTCGGCAGCCTTGATTTCCTTGGGATCCTGGCTGTCCGGCTTGTAGCCCAGGTAGTGCAGGGCCGCGGGGATCATCTCGGTGGGCGAGTCGAGGAAGCTCACGCCGCACTGTTTCAGCTTCTGGATGTTCTCGGGCTTGAACACCAGGTCCCAGGAATCCACCGGGGCGCCGTCGCCCAGGGCGGCCTTGACCTTGTCCGGGTTGTAGCCGATGCCGATGGTGCCCCACATGTAGGGGATGGCGAACTTGTTGCCCGGGTCGCTGACCTCGAGGGTCTTCATGATGTCCGGGTTCAGGTTCTTCCAGTTCGGCAGCTTGTCGCGGTCCAGCGGCTGGTAGACGCCGGCCTTGATCTGCTTGGCGAGGAAGGAGTTCGAGGGAACCACCACGTCGTAGCCCGACTTGCCGGCCAGCAGCTTGGCCTCCAGCACTTCGTTGCTGTCGTAGACGTCGTAGACGACCTTGATGCCGGTGGCCTTGGTGAACTCGTCGACCGTGTTCGGGGCGATGTAGTCGGACCAGTTGTAAACGTGCAGTACCTTGTCATCGGCCTGTGCCATACCGGCCACAGCGCCCGCCAGAGTCACGGCGAGCAGGGTCTTGCCGAAGGTTTTGAACATGCGGGTAGCTCCAATTGTTTTTGATGTTCCGGGTGGCGTCGGCGGCTTTCCGCCTTCACCACCCGGTGAGCCTGGCCAACGCACAGGCGCAGTCTGTCAAAGGTCCGGTGAAAGACTCAAGACAGCGCTACGGCGGCGGTTTGATCGAGGCACTTGCGCGCCAGGGTGATCAACTCGTCGATCTCCGGCTTGGTGATGACCAGCGGCGGCGAAATAATCATAGTGTCTCCCACCGCGCGCATGATCAGGCCGTTGCGGAAGCAGTGCTCGCGGCACAGCATCCCCACGCCGTTCTCGAAGCGCTCGCGGGTCTTCTTGTTCTTCACCAGCTCCAGCGCGCCGACCATGCCGACGCCGCGGGCCTCGCCCACCAGCGGGTGGTCGGCCAGTTCCTGCCAGCGCTTTTGCAAGTAAGGTGCCGTTTCCGCCTTCACGGTCTCGACGATCTTCTCCTCGCGCAGGATGCGGATATTCTCCAGGGCCACCGCCGCGGCCACCGGGTGACCAGAGTAAGTGAAGCCGTGGTAGAACTCGCCACCCTCATTCAGGGTATCGACGATCTCGTCGCGGACGATTACGCCGCCCATGGGGATGTAGCCGGAAGTCAGGCCCTTGGCGATCGGCATCAGGTCCGGGGCGTTGCCATAGTACTGGCTGCCGAACCATTCGCCGGTACGGCCGAAGCCGCAGATGACTTCGTCGGCGATGAACAGGATTTCGTACTTGGCGAGGATTTCGCGGATCTTCGGCCAGTAGGTCTCCGGCGGAACGATCACGCCGCCGGCGCCCTGGATCGGCTCGGCGATGAAGGCGGCGACGTTCTCCTCGCCGACTTCGAGGATCTTCTTCTCCAACTGCTCGGCGGCCCAGACGCCGAATTCTTCCGGCGACATGTCGCCGCCCTCGCCGTACCAGTAGGGCTGGGCGATGTGCACGATGCCCGGGATCGGCAGGTCGCCCTGGCTGTGCAGGGCCTTCATGCCGCCGAGGCTGACGCCGGCGACGGTGGAGCCGTGGTAGCCGTTCCAGCGGCCGATGACCACCTTCTTCTGCGGCTTGCCCTTGATCGACCAGTAGTGGCGGACCATGCGCAGCACGGTGTCGTTGGACTCCGAGCCGGAGCCGGTGAAGAACACGTGGTTCATGCCTTCGGGGGCGATGTCGGCGATGGCCTTGGCCAGTTCCAGCGCCGGCGGGTGCGCGGTCTGGAAGAACAGGTTGTAGTAGGGCAGCTCGAGCATCTGCTTGTAGGCGACCTCGGCGAGCTCCTTGCGACCATAGCCGACGTTCATGCACCACAGGCCGGCCATGCCATCGAGGATCTTGTTGCCCTCGCTGTCCCACAGGTACACGCCTTCGGCCTTGGTGATGATGCGCGCACCCTTCTCGTTCAGCTGCTTGTAGTCGGTGAACGGAGCCAGGTGGTGTTCGCGGCTGAGCGCCTGCCAGTGTTGGGTCTGGGCGCTGGTCTGTTTCGTCATTTTGGTAAAACCTCTCTGTAATGAACACGGGGCCCGGCCGGCAGGGCCGGGCCCCACGCCGATCAGACGGACAGCAGGAGGAACTCCCGCTCCCAGGAACTGATCACCCGCTTGAAGTTCTCGTGCTCGGCGCGTTTCACCGCGACGTAGCCGCGGATGAACTTGCTGCCCAGGTACTGTTCAAGGGTCTTGCTGCCTTCCATGGTTTCCAGTGCCGCCTCGATGGTCAGCGGCAGGCGCAGGTTACGTCGTTCGTAGCCGCGGCCCTTGACCTGGGCACTGGGTTTGATGCCTTCGACCATGCCGATGTAGCCGCACAGCAGGCTGGCGGCCAGGGCCAGGTAGGGGTTGGCGTCGGCGCCGGCCAGGCGGTTTTCCACGCGGCGGTTCTCCGGGTTGGAGTCCGGCACGCGCAGGCCCACGGTGCGGTTCTCCTCGCCCCACTCGACGTTCACCGGCGCCGAGGTGTCGGGCAGGAAGCGGCGGAACGAGTTGACGTTCGGGGCGAACAGCGGCAGGGCCTCGGGGATGAAGCGCTGCAGGCCGCCGACGTGGTGCAGGAACAGCTCGCTCATGGTGCCGTCGGCATTGGAGAAGATGTTCTTGCCGGTCTTGATGTCGACGATGCTCTGGTGCAGGTGCATGGCGCTGCCCGGCTCGCCGGTCATCGGCTTGGCCATGAAGGTCGCGGCCACGTTGTGCTTGAGCGCGGCCTCGCGCATGGTGCGCTTGAACACCAGGATCTGGTCGGCCAGGTCCAGGGCGTCGCCGTGACGGAAGTTGATTTCCATCTGCGCGGTGCCTTCCTCGTGGATCAGCGTGTCCAGGTCCAGGCCCTGGGCCTCGCACCAGTCGTACATGTCCTCGAACAGCGGGTCGAATTCGTTCGCCGCGTCGATGGAGAAGGACTGGCGGCCGGTCTCCTGGCGCCCGGAACGGCCCACGGGGGCCTGCAGCGGGTAGTCGGGGTCGTCGCTGCGCTTGGTCAGGTAGAACTCCATCTCCGGCGCCACGATCGGCTTCCAGCCCTTGTCGGCGTAGAGCTTGAGCACGCGCTTGAGGATGTTGCGCGGCGACAGCTCGATGGGGTTGCCGAGCTTGTCGTAGGTGTCGTGGATGACCATCGCGGTAGGCTCGATGGCCCAGGGGACGAGGAACACGGCATTCTCGTCCGGGCGGCAGACCATATCGATGTCGGCCGGGTCCAGCAGGTCGTAGTAGATGTCGTCCTCGACGTAATCACCGGTCACGGTCTGCAGGAGCACGGACTCCGGCAGGCGCATGCCCTTCTCGTTGAGGAACTTGTTGGTCGGCGCGATCTTGCCCCGGGCAATCCCGGTCAGGTCGGCGATCATGCATTCCACTTCGGTGATCTTGCGTTCCTTCAGCCAGCCGGTCAGCTGGTCTAGCTTGGTAGTCATAAAGACCTCAGGGTTTTGAGAGCCCGGCCCCAACCGCCGGACTCAACGTTGCCCCGCCCTCTTGCCGCAGGCTTTGCCGAATGCCTGGAAGATGGCGAGATAGTTGGGATTGGATCGGACCTGCCACTCCGGGTGCCACTGCACACCGAGGGCGAAGGCCCTGGCGCCTTCTACGGAGAAGGCCTCGACCAACCCGTCAGGCGCCAGTGCTTCTACGCGAAGGCCCGGCGCCAGACGTGCAACGCCTTGGCCATGAATGGAATTGACCTGGATCTGCGCTGGCAAGCCGATGCCGGCGAGAATGCCGCCCGGCTGCACGTCGACGACGTGGCGCGGGGCGTACTGCACCTCGACCGGCTGGTTGGCCGGCTCGCGGTGGTCCATGAAGCCTGGAGTTTCGTGCACCTTCTGGTGCAGCGTGCCGCCTAGAGCCACGTTGATCTCCTGGAACCCGCGGCAGATGCCGAGCAACGGCACGCCGGCGGCGATCGCAGCGCGAATGAGCGGCAGTGTAGTAGCGTCACGGGCGATGTCATGCAAAGTGCCTGCATCGCTCTCGGGGCCACTATAATGATGGGGCTCGACGTTCGACGGTGATCCGCTGAACAGCAGCCCATCGAGGCTGGAGAGCAAGGTGTCCTGGTCAAGCGATTCGCCCAGGGCTGGAATGATCAGCGGTAGACCATTGGCCCCGGCCACCACGGCACTGACGTATTTGTCACCGACGGTATGGCTGGGTTTATGACCGACTTGCCTGACGCAGGCGGTCACGCCGATTAACGGCAGGCGAGACATGGGACACCCGTGCTTGTAAGTGTTATGGGTTGCGACCGAGCTTAGCGCTGTTCATTTTTTTACACAATAGTCCTGTAAAAAATTGCACACGCCTCTCTGAACATCCCATGGCAGCACGCTTTCACGGCCCCTGAGACAGGCCGAAATGCCCCAGGAATGGCCACCTTGCACCATCAGCGGGCAGGAAGTGGCGCTATTGACATCAACAGGCCTTTCGGATTGACTCACAGCCTAGCCCCCGCATGATTGATATTTTTAACAATAAAGGTGTTGCACCATGTCGGTACCCCCGAGTGCCGTTCCGCTCTCAGAAGCGACCGAGTTCCTGAAGGAACACCCCGAGGTCCAGTTCGTCGACCTCCTTATTGCAGATATGAATGGCGTGGTTCGCGGCAAGCGCATCGAGCGCAGCAACCTGCCGAAAGTCTACGAGAAAGGCATCAACCTCCCCGCCTCGCTGTTCGCCCTCGACATCACCGGCTCCACCGTTGAAAGCACCGGCCTGGGCCTGGATATCGGCGACGCCGACCGTGTCTGCTATCCCATCCCCAACACCATCGCCATGGAACCCTGGCAGAAGCGTCCGACCGCGCAACTGCTGATGACCATGCATGAAATGGAAGGCGAGCCGTTCTTCGCCGACCCACGCGAGGTACTGCGCCAGGTCGTCCAGAAGTTCACCGACATGGGCCTGTCCATCGTCGCGGCCTTCGAGCTGGAGTTCTACCTGATCGACCAGGAGAACGTGAACGGCCGCCCGCAGCCGCCGCGCTCGCCCATCTCCGGCAAGCGTCCGCAATCGGTGCAGGTCTACTCCATCGACGACCTCGACGAGTACGCCGACTGCCTGCAGGACATCATCGACGGCGCCCGCGCCCAGGGCATCCCGGCCGACGCCATCGTCAAGGAGAGCGCCCCGGCGCAGTTCGAGGTCAACCTCCACCACGTCAACGACGCGCTCAAGGCCTGCGACTACGCGGTGCTGCTCAAGCGCCTGATCAAGAACGTGGCATACGACCATGAAATGGACTCGACCTTCATGGCCAAGCCCTACCCGGGCCAGGCCGGCAACGGTCTGCACGTCCACGTGTCGCTGCTGGACAAGGATGGCAAGAACATCTTCGCCAGCGAGGATCCCGAGCAGAACGCCGCGTTGCGTCACGCGATCGGCGGTGTGCTCGAGACCCTGCCCGCCTCCATGGCCTTCCTCTGCCCGAACGTCAACTCCTACCGCCGCTTCGGCTCGGCCTTCTTCGTGCCGAACGCGCCGAGCTGGGGCCTGGACAACCGCACCGTGGCGCTGCGCGTGCCCACCGGCGCGCCGGAAGCGGTGCGCCTGGAACACCGCGTGGCCGGTGCCGACGCCAACCCCTACCTGCTGCTGGCCGCGGTCCTCGCCGGCGTCCACCACGGCCTGGTCAACAAGGTCGAGCCGGGCGCGCCGATCGAAGGCAACGCCTACGATCAGCTGGAGCAGAGCCTGCCGAACAACCTGCGCGATGCCCTGCGCGAGCTGGACGACAGCGACGTGATGAACAAGTACATCAGCCCCGAGTACATCGACATCTTCGTCGCGTGCAAGGAACACGAGATGCAGGAGTTCGAGTATTCGATCTCCGACCTCGAGTACAACTGGTACCTGCACACCGTATAAGCAACACCCCAGGCGACGCCGGCCCCGCGCCGGCGTTCGTCTGACCGCCCTGCCCGCCGGGCGGGCGCCCCGCCGTACCCTGCTCTGCCGCACCACGCTGCAACCAAGCCCCCGGGATGGCCGCCGGCCGTCCATGCTGTGCCTTGACATAGGGAGAATGCCAATGCCACGCCTGCTCGCCCCGCTGTTGCTGCTGCTCTGCCCGCTGTTCGTCCAGGCCGAGGACGTCATCCGCGTCTACAACTGGAACGACTACATCGCCCCGGAAGCGCTCAAGGACTTCGAGAAGGCCAGCGGCGTCCGCGTCGAATACCACACCTACAGCACCGCCGAAGAACTCAAGCAGGCGCTGCGCTCCGGCGAGAAGATCGACGTCGCCGTCCCCTCCCACAACGACCTGCCGCAGCTGATCAAGGACAAGCTGATCCAGCCGCTGGACTTCACCCGCCTGCCCAACCGCAGCCACCTCGACCCGCAACTGATGAGCAAGCTGGCCGCCGTCGACCCCGACAACCGCCACGCCGTGCCCTACCTGTGGGGCGCCGTGGGCCTGGCGGTGAACCAGCCGCAGGCCGAGAAGGCCCTGGGCGGGCCGGTGCCGGACAGCTGGAGCCTGCTGTTCGACCCGCAATACAGCACGCGCCTGAAGAGCTGCGGGCTGAGCCTGCTGGACGCGCCCGACGAGACCTTCTCGGTGCTGATGAACTACCAGGGGCGCAACTTCGCCCGCAGCGCGCCGACGCAAATCCGCCGCGCCGGCCAGGTGCTCCAGGCGCTGCGCCCGAACCTGCGCTACATCGACAGCGAGCGCTACATCCAGGACCTCAACGACGGCAAGCTGTGCGTGGCCATGGCCTGGGTCGGCGACGCCCTGCATGCGGCCCGCGCCGGGCAGCCGGTGCACTTCATGGTGCCGCAGGAGGGCTCGGTGCTGTTCATCGACAACCTGGTGGTGCCCAGCAGCGCCCAGCATCCAGACCTGGCCCTGCGCTTCATCGACTTCATGCTGCAGCCGAAGGTCGCCGCCCAGGTCACCGCCGCCACCCTCTACCCGAACGCCAACGTCGACGCCGCGGCCTTCCTCGACGCCGAGCTGCGCCAGCAGCCGGGCCTGTACCCGGACCAGGAGACCAAGCGCCGCCTGTTCGCCCTGGAAACCGCCCCGGAGAAGACCGCGCCGGTGTTCAAGGAAACCTGGGACAAGCTGCTGGCCGACCACTGACGGCCAGCGGCGCGGCGCGCGCCAGGGGCCGCGAACTTGCTCCGGACGCATGAGCTGGCGTCCAATAGCCCGCTCATGCCTGGAGAACCCCATGCCCGCCCCCACCAGCTCCCGCAAGCCCCGCGCCAGCAGCCAGGCGCGCATCGCCAGCATCCTCGACGCCGCCCGCGCGCTGCTCGCCGAAGACGGCACCGCCGGCCTGTCGATCTACGCCGTGGCGGAGCGGGCGGACATACCGCCGTCCTCGGTCTACCACTTCTTCCCCAGCGTGCCGGCGCTGCTGCAGGCGCTGACCGGCGAGGTCCACGCCGCCTTCCGCGCCTGCCTGGCGGCGCCGGTGGACCACGACGCCCTGCGCGACTGGCGCGACCTCTCGCGGCTGGTGGAGGAGCGCATGCTCGCCGTCTACGCCGGCGACGCCGCGGCGCGCCAGCTGATCCTCGCCAGCCACGGCCTGGCCGAGGTGACCCTCGCCGACCGCCAGCACGACATGGAGCTGGGCCGCTCCATGCAGGCCCTGTTCGACCACCACTTCCACCTGCCCGAACTGCCCCGGGACATCGAAGTGTTCAGCCTGGCCATGGAACTGGGCGACCGCGTCTACGCCCTCTCGGTGCAACGCCACGGGCGCATAGAACCGCGCCTGGCCGAGGAAGGGATGCGGGTGTTCGATGCCTATCTGTCGCTGTATCTGCCGCCCTTCCTGCCTAAACGGCAGCTATAGGAAAACGGCAGCTGTAAGCGGCAAGCCTCAAGCTGCAAGCAAGAGCCGCTTTCGCTTGCGGCTTGAAGCTTATCGCCCACAGCTTTAAGTCCGATATTTATCTGTCTTTTTATCGGATTCAATGCCGCGATAGAGAAATATCGCTTCAAAAGTCGATTTTTATCGGATATAAATCGCCCCAGCGCCGCGAAAGACGTCGACCTCACGCCATCTCGCCGCACCCCACGGCCGCCGCCCAACCCGGAAGGCCGATAAGTATCCGAATAAAAAGGTGTTCCATGACTCGTACCGTCACCGTCGCCGCCACCCAGATGGCGTGCTCCTGGGATGTCCAGGCCAACATCGCCAACGCCGAGAAGCTGGTGCGCCAGGCGGCCGCCCAGGGCGCGCAGATCATCCTGATCCAGGAACTGTTCGAGACCCCCTACTTCTGCCAGAAGCCCAACGCCGACTACACCCAGCTGGCCACCCCGGTGGAAGAGAACCCGGCGATCCTGCACTTCCGGAAGGTCGCCGCCGAGCTGAAAGTCGTGCTGCCGATCAGCTTCTTCGAACGCGCCGGCCGCGCGCGCTTCAACAGCATCGCCATCATCGATGCCGACGGCAGCAACCTGGGCGTCTACCGCAAGAGCCACATCCCCGACGGCCCCGGCTACCACGAGAAGTACTACTTCAACCCCGGCGACACCGGCTTCAAGGTCTGGGACACCGCCTACGCGCGCATCGGCGTCGGCATCTGCTGGGACCAGTGGTTCCCCGAGTGCGCCCGCAGCATGGCGCTGATGGGCGCTGAGGTGCTGTTCTACCCGACCGCCATCGGCAGCGAGCCGCACGACGCCAGCATCACCTCCCGCGACCACTGGCAGCGCGTGCAGCAGGGCCATGCCGGCGCCAACCTGATGCCGCTGGTGGCCTCCAACCGCATCGGCAAGGAAGAGCAGGACGGCTACGACATCACCTTCTACGGCTCCTCCTTCATCGCCGATCAATTCGGCAAGAAGGTCCAGGAACTGAACGAGACCGAGGAAGGCATCCTGCTGCACAGCTTCGATCTGGACGCCCTGGAGAAGATCCGCACCGCCTGGGGTGTGTTCCGCGACCGCCGTCCGAACCTATACTGGCCGATCGCGACCCTCGACGGAGAGAACCTCTCCGAATGACCTCGCGCGGCGGGAGGCGATCCCTTCCGCCGCTTCGTCCGTAGCTGCCCGCATCTGGTGACCCCATGACCACTCTGACCAGTACCCCCCGCGCCGATGGCTTCCGCATGCCGGCGGAATGGGAACCCCACACCCAGACCTGGATGGTCTGGCCCGAGCGCCCGGACAACTGGCGCCTGGGCGGCAAGCCGGCGCAGGCCGCCTTCAGCGCCGTGGCCGAGGCCATCGCGCGCTTCGAGCCGGTCACCGTCTGCGTTTCCGCCGCGCAGTTCGAGAACGCCCGCGCGCGCCTGAGCGACGCCGTCCGGGTGATCGAGATCAGCAACGACGACGCCTGGGTGCGCGACACCGGGCCGACCTTCGTGGTCGACGACCAGGGCGGCGTGCGCGGCGTGGACTGGACCTTCAACGCCTGGGGCGGCCTCGACGGCGGCCTTTACTTCCCCTGGCTGCGCGACGACCAGGTGGCGGCGAAGATCCTCCAGGTCGAGCGCTGCGATCGCTACCGCACCGAAGGCTTCGTGCTCGAGGGCGGCTCCATCCACGTGGATGGCGAAGGCACCCTGATCACCACCGAGGAATGCCTGCTCAACCGCAACCGCAACCCGCACCTGTCCCGCGAGGAGATCGAGCAGGTCCTGCGCGAGCACCTGGCGGTGGACAGTGTGATCTGGCTGCCGGACGGCCTGTACAACGACGAGACCAACGGCCACGTCGACAACTTCTGCTGCTACGTGCGCCCCGGCGAAGTGCTGCTGGCCTGGACCGAGGACGCCAACGACCCCAACTACCCGCGCTGCCAGGCCGCCATGCGCGTGCTGGAGCAGGCCCGCGACGCCAAGGGCCGCCAGCTGGTGGTGCACAAGATGCCGATCCCCGGCCCGCTGCACGCCACCGAGGAAGAGTGCGCCGGCGTCGACCTGGTGGAAGGCAGCCAGGAGCGCGATCCGTCGATCCGCCTGGCCGGCTCCTACGTGAACTTCCTGATCGTCAACGGCGGCATCGTCGCGCCGAGCTTCGACGACCCGAAGGACGCCGAGGCCAAGGCCATCCTCCAGCGCGTGTTCCCCGAGCACGAAGTGGTGATGGTGCCGGGCCGGGAAATCCTCCTGGGCGGCGGCAACATCCACTGCATCACCCAGCAGCAACCGGCGCCGCAGAAGCGCTGAGCCGGTAGCTGCCAACGAAAAGGCCGTCTGCCCGCGAGGGGAGACGGCCTTTTTCGTCACGGCACGCTTCGTAGGATGGGTTGGGCGAAGCGATACCCATCGCCATGCCCGACCGGGCGCTGGTGTTCCGGCCGGCGGCGTATAACCGCGAACGGTCATACGCCCTACGCCCCCACGCCATACCCATGTAGGAGCGCGCCCTGCGCGCGAAATCGCGGGCAGGGCCCGCTCCTACAGGTCACCTCTTCGGCGCGCTCCTACGGAAAGCCCCAGGCCTAGAACAGCGGCAGGGTGTAGCTGACGATCAGGCGGTTCTCGTCCTGGTCGCGCTGGGCCGGGGTGGCGCCCTGGGCCGGCAGGCCGCTGCGCAGCGAGGCGTTCTTCCAGGTGAAGCCCAGGCCCTTGAAGGTGCCGTCCGGGATCACGTAGGCCAGGCTGATGTCGCGCTCCCACTCGCTCTGGTCGCCGCGGGCGGTGTCGATGTTGTCGCCGCGCAGGTACAGGGCCTGGAAGGTCAGACCCGGCAGGCCGGCCTGGGCGAAGTCGTAGCCGTAGCGGGCCTGCCAGGTACGCTCACCGGCGCGCAGGAACTTGCCGATCTGCACGTCGGTGATCAGGTAGGCGGTGGCGCCGTCGCCGTTGTTGATGAACGGGAAGTCGCTGTCGCCGCTGAGCTGCTGGTAGCCGACGCCGAAGCTGTGGCCGCTGACGATGTAGGTGAACAGGCCGCTGTAGGCCTTGTTGTCGACCTCGCCCTTGGTCACGCCGTTGCCGTAGTAGCCGGAGGTGTAGTAGCGCGAGTCGTGGCTGTTCTTGCCGTCGTCGCTGCTGTTGAAGTAGCGCAGGTCGGTCTTGAGCACGCCCGGGCCGATCGCCCAGTTGTGCTGCAGGCCGAGGAAGTGCTGTTTGTAGAAGTCCTGCAGGTTGCCGTAGTAGTACTGCAGCGTCAGGTCCTTGGTCAGCTTGTAGTCGACGCCGCCGTAGTAGAACTTGTTGACGAACTCGCCGGTGCGCGCGTTGTTGGCGCCGGCGATGGACAGGCCCTCGTTGTTGCTCGAACTGCGGCCCTTGGTGTGTTCCAGCTGGCCGCCGATCAGGGTCAGGTCCTTGAACTCGTTGGAGGTGATCTGGCCGCCCTCGAAGGTCTGCGGCAGCAGGCGGCCGTCGTTGTAGGTCACCACCGGCAGCTTGGGCAGCAGGGTGCCGTAGCGCAGTTCGGTGGAGGAAACCTTCACCTTGGCGGTCGCCCCCAGGTGCGAGAAGTCGTCCACCGCGCGGCCATCGCCATCGGTGGGGAACACGGTGCCCGAGAAGCTGGAGCTGGTCGGGTTGTAGTGGGTGCCCTTGCCGCTGTCCAGGCGCACGCCCAGCAGGCCCAGGGCATCGACGCCGAAGCCGACGGTGCCTTCGGTGAAGCCGGAGGTGTAGTTCAGCAGGAAGCCCTGGCCCCACTCCTCCTGCTTGCTCGGCTCGGCGGTGCCGTTGCGGTTGTCGCTGTTGATGTAGAAGTTGCGCAGGGTCAGGCTGGCCTTGCTGTCCTCGATGAAGCCGCCGGCGCTGGCCAGCGGAACATGGGCGCCAAGGGCAGCGGCCGCCACGGCCAACGCCAGGGTGGATTGCGTGATGTTACGACTCTTCATTGGTAATCCCCATTTATTGATCTTGTGTGAAGTCGGCAAAGCGCCAGGCGCCGCGTGGCGCGAATCCCACCGGACAGCCGCGCGGCCGGGCACGGCCCGGGCCTGCAGGCGAACGGCGGTCGTCAGATCGGTCGCCCCTGGGCGGGGTCTCTACGTGGGCAGGCAGGCAGGAAGGAACTTGCGGAAAGGCATGGCAGCGTCATGGTGAATGCTCGTGTCTTGTTCTTGTGGGCAAAGCCTGAGGCTTCACCCCGACATGGCAATCCGCGGGCCAATCGGCCCGACACACCCCGACACGTGGATTGGCGCGGGTTGGCGTCCCGTAGCCTGGTCCTTCGCTGCGCGCTGGTCAGCGGAAATCCGCCACCTTTCCCGGCCTGGCTGGCGGTTTGTCGCCATGCTCGCCGGACTTCATTGCCTGGACCCTGCGGCCACGCTGGGGGCAACGATAAGCAATCGGAAATAAATCCAAAAAGAATTAATTATTAAAATGTAATTCCTTATTGGAATAAATAATGCGCCCGTATCCCTTCCCGGTCCATTTCCCGGAAGGGGTACGCGCAGGGCGCAAGAGAGGCAGTGGGCCGGGGAGCCGATCAGGCCTGTTCGATACGGTCCTTGCCGTTGCGCTTGGCCTGGTAGAGCGCGGCGTCGGCCCGGCCGTAGAGCGCCGAGAGGTTTTCGTCGTGGGGCTGCAGCAGGGTCAGGCCCTGGCTGACGCTGATACCGAAGGTCTGCTCGTCTTCCTTGAAGCGCAGCCGCTGCACCTCGCGCTGCAGGCGCTCGCCGATCTGCCGGGCGGTCACCTGGTCGCAACCGGGCAGCAGCACGGCGAACTCCTCGCCGCCGATGCGGCCGAACAGGTCGCCGCGGCGCAGCGCCCCGGAGGCGCACTGGGCCACGCGCTGCAGCACACGGTCGCCGACCTGGTGGCCGTAGCGGTCGTTGACCTTCTTGAAGTCGTCCACGTCCAGCAGCAGGAAGGCCAGGGCCGTGCCGGCCTGCTTGGATTCGTTGAAGGCCTGCTCGGCGTTGTCGAAGAAGTAGCGGCGGTTGCTGCTCTGCGTCAGCACGTCGGTGGTGGCCAGGCGCTGCAGCTCGCTTTCCAGGTGTTTCTTGTCGGTGATGTCCTCGGCGATGCCGACCACCATCAGCGGCAGGCCCGCCTCGCTGTGCTGGCTGATGAAGCACTTGTCGCTGAGCCAGCGCACCTCGCCGTCGGCGCGCAGGATGCGGTACTCGCGCTGCTCCACGGCGCCGCGCTCGAGCACCTGCAGCAGGCTGCTGGCGGCGTAGTCGAGGTCGTCGGGATAGATGGCGTTGAGCCATTCGTTATAGTCGGCCAGCAGCAGGGCTGCCGAGCGGCCGAAGATGCTTTCGTAGGCGGGGCTGACGTAGACCATGCGCTGGGCCTGCCAGTCGAAGGCCCAGAGCACCGCATTGACGCTGGCCAGCAGGGCGCTGAAGAGTTGCTCGCGTTCTTTCAGGCGCTCCACCTCGGCGCGGCTGTGCAGCAATGCCAGCAGCGCTTCGTCGAGATCCTGCGGCGCCCTGTACCTATCGTCCATGTCTCAGCTTCCCACAACTAATCGAGAGGTCTATGACCGCAAAATTAGCTAAGCGCTCGACAAAAAAAGAAAAAGCCCGCCGAACGGCGGGCTTTTTGTGATGCACATCTCAGTTATCAGGCCAACTCAGACAGCCGGGCGCAGCGAGTAGGTCTTCAGCTGTTCGGCGAAGTCGCGCAGCGACTGGATGCCGCTGGCCTCGGCCTCCTGCACCCACTGCTTGATGGCGGCCAGCATGTCGTGGCCGTTGGCGCTGGTCTTCTGCCAGATCTGCTGCAGCGCCAGGCGCTTCTCGTAGATCACCTGCAACGCCTGGCTGTGCTGCAGCAGGCGCTCGATGCGCGCGTGGTGGCGTTCCTCCAGCAGGCTGGTCTCGCGCGAGAGCAGGCGCTTGCCGCGGCGGAACAGGTGGCGCACCGAGGCATCGGCCTTGGCCAGCTCCTGCTTGACCAGCGGGCCGATCACCAGCTTGCGGTACTGGGCCATGATCTGGAAGCGGTTGTTGAGGATGGCCATGGCGGTATCCATGTCCAGGCTGCCCTTGCCTTCCACCCGGTGGGCGATCGGCGCCACCCGCGCCACCTTGGCCAGGCGCAGGAAGCAGAACAGCTTGATCCAGGCCCAGCCCAGGTCGAACTCCCACTTCTTCACCGACAGCTTGGCCGAGTTCGGGTAGGTGTGGTGGTTGTTGTGCAGCTCCTCGCCGCCAATGACGATGCCCCAGGGCACCAGGTTGGTGGCGGCGTCGCGGCACTCGAAGTTGCGGTAGCCCACGGCGTGGCCCAGGCCGTTGATGACACCGGCCGCCCAGAACGGGATCCAGGCCATCTGCACGGCCCACACGGTCAGGCCGAGGGCGCCGAACAGGGCCACGTCGATCAGCACCATCAGGGCGATGCCGCCCAGCGGGAAGCGGCCGTAGAGGTTGCGCTCCAGCCAGTCGTCCGGGCAGTTCTTGCCGTAGATGCGCAGGGTGTCGGCGTTCTTCGCTTCCTCGCGGTAGAGCTCGGCGCCCTTGCGCAGCACGGTGCCCAGGCCCTTGTACACGGGGCTGTGCGGGTCGTCTGCGGTCTCGCACTTGGCGTGGTGCTTGCGATGGATGGCGGTCCACTCGCGGGTGTTCATCCCGGTGGTCATCCACAGCCAGAAACGGAAGAAGTGTTGCAGCGCCGGATGCAGCTCGAGGGCGCGGTGGGCGGAATAGCGGTGAAGGTAGACCGTCACGCTGACGATGGTGATGTGGGTGAGCACCAGCGTGACCACGATCAGTTGCCACAGCGGCAGGTCAAGGAAACCGTTGTACCACATGAATGATAATGAACCTCGGAAATGGTCGGCAGCCCAGGCAAGGGCCAGCTCGCATTATCACCAAGCGCGGCGGGAAAACCATCCGGTCTTTTTGATATGAACCGGGGCCAATGGCCATCCACTATACTGCGCAGCCAATAACTCGCTCCCCTCGCGATAATGAATCCACGCCCGAGTGCCCTCCGCATCTGCCTGCTGTACCTGTTGTTCGCCTGCCTGTGGGGGTTGACCAGCGACCAGCTGTTGCGCCTGGCGGTGGGCGATGGCGACCTGCTGCCCTGGCTGGTGGCGAAAAAGTATCTTTTCTTTGCCATCAGCGCCGGCGTGCTGTTCCTGCTGCTGGCCCGGCAGTTCAGGTGGATGCGGCGCACCTTCGCCGCCCGCGAGCGCAGCGAACGGCGCTTCGAGCGGGCCCTGGACGCCCTGGACGACGGCCTCTGGGAATGGGATATCGAGCGCCACCGGGTGTTCTACTCGCCCGGCTACGCGCGGCTGCTCGGCCTGAGCGAGGACGCGCTGGGCGACAGCTTCGCCACCTGGGAACAGCGGCTGCACCCGGACGACCGCGACAGCGTGCTGGCCCAGCACCGCGACCTGCTGCAGCGGCGCAGCCAGCGCCTGGAATGCACCTACCGCCTGCGCCACGCCGACGGCAACTACCGCTGGGTGCATGCCCGCGCGCGCCTGAGCGGCGGCCACGACGGCGAGCCGCTGCGCATGACCGGCGTCAGCCGCGACGTCACCGAGCAGCGCAAGGCCAACGATCACCTGCGCCAGGCCGCGGCGGTGTTCGAGGCGACCCAGGAAGGCCTGCTGGTGACCGACGACAAGGGCATGATCCTGCACGTCAACCCGTCGTTCCAGCGCATCACCGGCTACAGCGCCGACGAAGTGGTGGGGCGCAACCCCTCGATGCTCAAGTCCGGGCGCCAGGACGACGCCTTCTACCAGCGCATGTGGCAGGCCCTGAACGCCGAAGGCCTGTGGTGCGGGGAAATCTGGAACCGGCGCAAGAGCGGCGAGGTGTACCCGCAGTGGCAGCACATCTGCGCCGTGCACGACGAGCAGGGGCGCCTGACGCACTACGTCGCGGTGTTCTCCGACCTCAGCAGCATCAAGCGCTCGCAGCACGAGCTGGACTTCCTCGCCCACCACGACCCGCTCACCGGGCTGCCCAACCGCCTGCTGCTGCGCGAGCGCATCGAGCAGGCCCTGGCCCGCGCCGAACGCGAGCAGGGCAGCGGCGCCCTGCTGCTGCTCGACCTGGACCACTTCAAGCACGTCAACGACAGCCTCGGCCACAGCGCCGGCGACCAACTGGTCAAGACGGTGGCCGAGCGCCTGCGCGGCTGCCTCGACGAGCACGCCTCCCTGGCGCGCCTGGGCGGCGACGAGTTCGCCGTGGTGCTGGAAAGCCAGCAGCCGCACCATGCCAGCAGCCTCGCCCAGCGCCTGCTGGAGGCCATGCACGCGCCCTTCGAGGTGCAGGGCCAGCCGATCTACATCTCCGCCAGCATGGGCGTGAGCCTGTTCCCCGACGACGCCCGCGACGTCGACCACCTGCTGCGCCACGCCGATGCCGCGCTGTTCCAGGCCAAGGCCAGCGGGCGCAACCTGTACGCCTTCTACACCCCCGAGCTGACCGCCCGCGCGCGTTCCCACGTGCAGGTGGAAGCCGCCCTGCGCCAGGCGCTGGAGCACGACGAGCTGCGCGTGTACTACCAGCCGGTGCACGACCTGGCCAGCGGCCAGGTGGTCGGAGTGGAGTCGCTGGTGCGCTGGCAGCACCCGCAGCGCGGCCTGGTGCCGCCCTGCGAATTCATCCCGGTGGCCGAGGAATGCGGGCTGATCGCCGCCATCGACGCCTGGGTGCTGGACCAGGCCTGCCGGCAGATGCGCCAGTGGCTGGACGACGGCGTGACGCTGGATTTCGTCGCGGTGAACCTGTCCAGCCGCCTGTTCGGCCGCGACGGCCTGGAACAGCGCGTGGCCCGCGCCCTGCAGGAAAGCGGCCTGCAGCCGCGGCACCTGGAGCTGGAAGTGACCGAGAGCGCCATCATGCAGAACATCGACCAGTCGGTGGCCCTGCTGCAGCGCCTGCGGGCGCTGGGCGTGCAACTGGCGATCGACGACTTCGGCACCGGCTATTCCTCGCTGATGCGCCTGAAACGCATGCCGGTGCAGAAGCTGAAGATCGACCAGGGCTTCGTCGCCGGCCTGCCCGGCGACGCCGAGGACGCCGCCATCGCCCGCGCCATCATCGCCCTGGCCCGCAGCATGGGCCTAAGCGTGGTGGCCGAGGGCATCGAGCGCCCGGACCAGGCGGCCTTCCTCCTCGACCATGCCTGCGACTTCGGCCAGGGCTACTGGTACGGCCGCCCGCAGCCGGCCGACGAGCTGCCCTGGGCCCGGGCGGTGGCGACCGAATCGAATTAAAACCTGGTGGAATATAAAAATTCTTAAATAGTATTTTTAAGAATATTCGACTCCTGCCTAAGATGCGCTCACACCGCACGCGCCGCCCATCCGGGACGGCCCGGCGAAGCCCACCAAGGAGCCCAGATCATGAGCGCAACCCTCCGTAGCCTGGAAGGCCAGGACGAAGCCAACATCCTGCGTGAAGTGCAGAGCGCCCTGCGCGGTCTGCGTTTCGGCGCCGTCGAGATCACCGTGCACAACGGCCAGGTGGTGCAGATCGAGCGCAAGGAGAAGTTCCGCCTGCAGCAGCCCGCCAGCCGCCAGAGCTGACCCCCGGGGCCCATGCGCCCCACCGCGACGCCCCCGATAAGAACACGCCAACAAGCACAACACTGAAGATTCGTATCCAGGAGCTGCACATGTCCATCCGCCGTTTCGCCCTGGCCGCCCTGGCCAGTGCCTTGATCGCCGGCCCCGCGGCCGCGGCCACCCAACTGCTGAACGTCTCCTACGACCCGACCCGCGAGCTGTACCAGGCCTACAACGCAGCCTTCATCAAGCACTGGAAGGCCCAGGGCGGCGACGACCTGACCGTGC
Source organism: Pseudomonas sp. PI1 (assembly GCF_000812405.1). Lineage (NCBI taxonomy): Bacteria > Pseudomonadati > Pseudomonadota > Gammaproteobacteria > Pseudomonadales > Pseudomonadaceae > Pseudomonas > Pseudomonas sp. PI1. The sequence continues at coordinate 4,654 of NZ_JWMC01000078.1, read as the reverse complement.
AGCAATCCCACGGCGGCTCCGGCAAGCAGGCCCGCGCGGTCATCGACGGCCTGAAGGCCGACGTGGTGACCCTGGCCCTGGCCGGCGACATCGACGAACTGCACAAGCTCGGCAACCTGCTGCCGGCCGACTGGCAGGCGCGCCTGCCGGACAACAGCACCCCCTATACCTCGACCATCGTGTTCCTGGTGCGCAAGGGCAACCCCAAGGGCATCAAGGACTGGGGCGACCTGACCAAGCAGGGCGTGGAAGTCATCACCCCCAACCCGAAGACCTCCGGCGGCGCCCGCTGGAACTTCCTGGCCGCCTGGGCCTGGGCGAAGAAGCAGTACGGTAGCGACGACAAGGCCCAGGACTACGTCAAGGACCTGTACAAGCACGTGCCCGTGCTGGACACCGGCGCCCGCGGCTCGACCATCACCTTCGTCAACAACAACATCGGCGACGTGCTGCTGGCCTGGGAGAACGAAGCCTTCCTGGCCAAGAAGGAACAGGGCGGCGAGAACTTCGAAATCGTCGTACCCTCGCTGTCCATCCTGGCCGAGCCGCCGGTGGCGGTGGTCGACAAGACCGTCGACAAGAAGGGCACCCGCAAGGTCGCCGAGGAATACCTGAAGTACCTGTACAGCGAGGAAGGCCAGCGCATCGCCGCGCAGAACTTCTACCGCCCGCGCAACGCCAAGGTCGCCGCCGAGTTCGCCAACCAGTTCCCGAAACTGGACCTGGTGACCATCGACAAGGACTTCGGCGGCTGGAAGGTCGCGCAGCCCAAGTTCTTCAACGACGGTGGCATCTTCGACAAGATCTACCAGGCGCAGTGAATACGGGCTGGAAGCTGGAAGCGCGAAGCTGGAAGTCGACCTCGGCACCGCTTTCAGCTTCAGGCTTCCAGCTTCCGGCTTTCAGCTAACGAGGTTTCAATGTCACGACGCATCTCCCCGGTCATACCCGGCTTCGGGCTGACTCTGGGCTACACCCTGGTGTATCTCAGCCTGTTGGTGCTGATTCCGCTGGGGGCCCTGTTCCTCAAGACCACCGAGCTCACCTGGGAACAGTTCTGGACCATCATCACCGCCCCGCGCGTGTTCGCCGCGCTCAAGCTGAGCTTCGGCACCGCGCTGATCGCCGCGCTGATCAACGGCGTGATCGGCACCCTGCTGGCCTGGGTGCTGGTGCGCTACCGCTTCCCCGGGCGCAAGGTCATCGACGCCATGATCGACCTGCCCTTCGCCCTGCCCACCGCCGTGGCCGGCATCGCCCTGACCGCGCTCTACGCCCCCAACGGCATGATCGGCCGCTTCGCCACCGAGCTGGGCTTCAAGATCGCCTACACCCCGCTGGGCATCACCCTGGCGCTGACCTTCGTGGTCCTGCCCTTCGTGGTGCGCACGGTGCAGCCGGTGCTGGCGGACATCCCCCGCGAGGTCGAGGAAGCCGCCGCCTGCCTGGGCGCCAAGCCGCTGCAGGTGTTCCGCCACGTGCTGCTGCCGGCGCTGCTGCCGGCCTGGCTGACCGGCTTCGCCCTGGCCTTCGCCCGCGGCGTCGGCGAGTACGGCTCGGTGATCTTCATCGCCGGCAACATGCCGATGAAGACCGAGATCCTGCCGCTGCTGATCATGGTCAAGCTGGACCAGTACGACTACACCGGCGCCACCGCCATCGGCGTGCTGATGCTGGTGGTGGCCTTCGTCCTGCTGCTGCTGATCAACCTGCTGCAACGCCGCATCGAGACCCCGTAAGGAGCGCGCCATGAGTTCCGTAACGCTTTCCACCGCACAAGCGGCGAACGCCGCCCGGCGTGGCAACCCCTGGGGCCGCCGGGCGCTCATCGGCCTGGCCTGGCTGGCCTTTGCCCTGTTCCTGCTGATGCCGCTGTTCGTGGTCCTGAGCGAGGCGCTGAAGCAGGGCTTCGGCACCTTCCTCGAGGCCATCGTCGAGCCCGACGCCCTGGCCGCGCTGAAGCTCACGCTGATCGCCGTGGGCATCTCGGTGCCGCTGAACCTGGTGTTCGGCGTGGCCGCCGCCTGGTGCGTGACCAAGTTCGAGTTCCCCGGCAAGAGCATCCTGGTGACGCTGATCGACCTGCCGTTCTCGGTCTCGCCGGTGATCGCCGGCCTGATCTACGTGCTGCTGTTCGGCGCCCAGGGCTACTTCGGGCCGTGGCTCAGCGACCACGATATCCAGATCGTCTTCGCCGTGCCCGGCATCGTCCTGGCCACCATTTTCGTCACCTTCCCCTTCGTCGCCCGCGAACTGATCCCGCTGATGCAGGAACAGGGCACCCAGGAGGAAGAGGCCGCGCGCCTGCTCGGCGCCAATGGCTGGCAGATGTTCTGGCACGTGACCCTGCCGAACATCAAATGGGGCCTGATCTACGGCGTGGTGCTGTGCACCGCGCGGGCGATGGGCGAGTTCGGCGCGGTATCGGTGGTTTCCGGGCACATCCGCGGCGTCACCAACACCCTGCCGCTGCACGTCGAGATCCTCTACAACGAATACAATCACGTCGCCGCTTTCAGCGTCGCCACCCTGCTGCTGCTGATGGCCCTGGTCATCCTGCTGCTCAAGCAGTGGAGCGAGTCGCGCCTGTCCCGATTGAAAGTCAAAGCTGACGAGGAATAAGCCATGAGTATCGAAATCCGTAACGTCAGCAAGAACTTCAACGCCTTCAAGGCGCTCGACGACATCAACCTGGACATCCACAGCGGCGAGCTGGTGGCCCTGCTCGGCCCCTCCGGCTGCGGCAAGACCACCCTGCTGCGGATCATCGCCGGCCTGGAGACGCCGGACGCCGGCAACATCGTGTTCCACGGCGAGGACGTCTCGCAGCACGACGTGCGCGACCGCAACGTCGGCTTCGTGTTCCAGCACTACGCGCTGTTCCGCCACATGACGGTGTTCGACAACGTCGCCTTCGGCCTGCGCATGAAGGCCAAGAAGGAACGCCCGAGCGAGGCGCGCATCGCCGAGAAGGTCCACGAGCTGCTGAACATGGTGCAGCTGGACTGGCTCGCCGACCGCTACCCGGAACAGCTCTCCGGCGGCCAGCGCCAGCGCATCGCCCTGGCCCGCGCCCTGGCGGTGGAGCCGAAGATCCTGCTGCTGGACGAGCCCTTCGGCGCCCTCGACGCCAAGGTGCGCAAGGAGCTGCGCCGCTGGCTGGCGCGCCTGCACGAGGAGATCAACCTCACCTCCGTGTTCGTCACCCACGACCAGGAAGAGGCGATGGAAGTCGCCGACCGCATCGTGGTGATGAACAAGGGCGTGATCGAGCAGATCGGCTCGCCGGGCGAGGTCTACGAGAACCCGGCCAGCGACTTCGTCTACCACTTCCTCGGCGACTCCAACCGCCTGCACCTGGGCAACGACGAGCACCTGCTGTTCCGCCCGCACGAGGTCTCGCTGTCGCGCCAGGCGGTGGAAGCGCACCGCGCGGCGGAAGTCCGCGACATCCGCCCGCTGGGCGCGATCACCCGGGTGACGCTGAAGGTGGACGGCCAGGACGAGCTGATCGAGGCCGAAGTGGTCAAGGACCACGACAGCCTGGTCGGCCTGGCCCGCGGCGAGACGCTGTACTTCAAGCCCAAGGCCTACCAGCAGGTGGCCAATATCTGAGTCGCCATCCGTTGAAGAAGAACCCCGCCGCGGCGGGGTTCTTCGTTTGCGGGTATCCTGCCCCGCTCCACCGCCAAGGCAAGGCCCGCCCATGTTCGACTCGCTGCCCGCGCACCTGGACCTGATCGTCCTTACCTTCCTCCTCGCCGGCCTGGTCAAGGGCGTGGTCGGCCTCGGCCTGCCGACGGTGGCGGTCGGCCTGCTCGGGCTGCTGATGCCGCCGATGCAGGCGGCGGCCATCCTGGTGGTGCCCTCCACCGTCACCAACGTCTGGCAACTGGCCGCCGGGCCGCGCTTCCTCGGGCTGCTCAGGCGGATGTGGGGCATGCTCGCCGGCATCGTCGCCGGTACCCTGGCCGTGGGCTGGTGGCTGGGCGGCGAGCACTGGCCGGCGGCCACGCCGCTGCTGGGCGTGGCGCTGGTCCTCTACGCGCTGCTCGGGCTGTCGGCGAAGCGCTTCCAGGTGGCGCCGGCACACGAGGCCTGGCTGTCGCCGCTGATCGGCCTGGCCACCGGCGCCGTCACCGCGGTCACCGGCGTCTTCGTGATCCCCGCGGTGCCTTACCTGCAGGCGCTGGGCCTGGAGAAGGACGACCTGGTGCAGGCCCTCGGGCTGTCCTTCACCATCTCCACCCTGGCCCTGGCGCTCACCCTCGGGCAGCAGGGCTCGCTGTTGCATGCCTCGGTATTGGGGGTGTCGTTGCTGGCGCTGCTGCCGGCGTTGGCGGGGATGTACCTGGGGCAGTGGCTGCGCAACCGCATCAGCCCGACGGCCTTTCGCCGGTGCTTCTTCGGGGGGTTGTTGTTGCTTGGCGCGGACCTGGCCCTGCGCGGGCTCTGAGGCCCTGGGGCTCTGGGGGCTTTTCGTAGGAGCGAGCTTGCTCGCGAATGGTGCCTCCCGGAAACATCGATACCAACCTGAACACCGCCCCTCTCCCCAACCCTCTCCCTGAAGGGAGAGGGAGCTAGTCCGTGCCGGCGTGAAGGCCGTGCCCCATGGAGGCATCAGGCTTTATGCGTAGCATCAGGAAGAGCCGAA
>NZ_JWMC01000077.1:0-17231 GCF_000812405.1 Pseudomonas sp. PI1 | reverse complement strand
GGGCGGGATGACCACCCCCGCCGGCACCACGGTGGAGGAGGCGGTGCGCACGCTGGCGCTGGTGCCGGACGGCGACGTCACGGTGGTCTCGCCGGGCGGGAAGCCGCTGGGCACCGTGACCTTCCGCCGTCTGGCGGAGGCCATGGTCAATGCGCGGGAGTTGCCGAACCCGCGCAGCCAGGGGGTGGCGGCGGTGCGCTGAGTCTGCTCGGGAGCTCGAGTCCCTTTGCGCCCGTAATGCTGTTCATCCAAGCGCTGCCCTGGTTCAGCGAAGGTGTTCCAATCCTGGCTCCGCCCCTCACCCCAACCCTCTCCCAAAGGGAGAGGGGGCCGTTCGGAGTGGGCGGTGAATGCTGAGTCATCCTGATCACGGTTATCCGCCGTTAGCTGTGCCACCAGGGTGACCGGTGTGTGGCCGGTGAGTCCAATCGCGGACAGAGTCCGCTCCTACGCCCGCCGGCAAACCACCCCGTAGGATGGTGTTGAGCGAAGCGATACCCATCACCCCGACCGCATGGGTTTCGCCAAGGCTCAACCCATCCTACGAAGAGCATCTCGGCAAAGTCGGCAAGACAGTTGCTCCTACACCTTCCGGCAAATATGACGCCGCGTAGGATGGCGTTGAGCGATACCCATCACCACCACCGCATGGGTTTCGCCAAGGCTCAACCCATCCTACGAAGAGCGCCTCGGCGCAGCCGGCAAGACAGTTGCTCCTACGCCCGTGCTTCCTGGAACCGAGCGGACTCCGCCCTATGCACCCAGGCCCTTCGCCTGGGCTTTCAGCCGGCCCAGGGCGTACTGGCCGACGACCAGGTCCAGGTGGGCGCCGCCGGCGTTCTTGTACAGCGTGCGGTCCGTGGCGGCGCGGGCGAAGGGGGAGCGCTGGCACAGGTCGTAGAGATCGCCCTCGATCTGCCCGGGCTGGATGACGCCCGCCTGCAGCGGCCCCAGGATGTCGCCCGCGCAGGCCGCGCTGCCCTGGTCGTCGACGAAGATACGTGCGTTGGCCACCGCCTGGTCGTCCGCCTCGCGCATGTCCGCGCGGTAGCCGCCGACGAGGTCGAGGTGGGTGCCGGGGCGCACCAGCTCGCCGCGGATCAGCGGGGTGGGGGCGCTGGTGGCGGAGGCGATGATGTCGGCGCGGGCCACGGCCGGGTCGAGGTCGTCGACGATCCGCGCGTTCACGCCCCTGGCCTGGAGTTCGGCGCAGGTCGCCATGAGCTTCGCGGCCGTGCGGTTCCACAGCAGCACCTCGCGGAGGGATGGGCGGATGTGCAGGTAGGCGTCCACCAGGGCCTGGGCGATGGGCCCGGCGCCCATGACCAGCAGCACGGCGCTGTCCTCGCGGCTCAGCTTGCGGGCGGCCAGCGCCGAATCCGCGGCGGTTTTCCAGCGGGTGATCTCGGGGCCGTCGAGGATGGCGGCGATGGCCTTGCTGGCCTCGTCGATGACGATGAAGGCCGCCTGCTCGGTCGGCACCGGCGGCGTCGCGGCGTTGCCGGCGGGGTAGATGGAGCAGACCTTCACCCCGGCGCCGTAGCCGGGCAGCACCACGCCGCGGCTGAACAGACCGTATTCGGCGTCGCCGATGAAGTAGCTGTCGCCGGCGGGGCGCGCGCCCAGGTGCGCCTGCTGCAGCGCCTGCAGCACGCCCTCCCAGTCCAGCAGCGCGCGGATCTGCGCGGCGTCGATCATTTGCATTCTTCCATCCTCCTGGATGCCTGGCTGAAAAACGCCGAGGGCGCCTTCGGCTGGGAAGGCGCCCTCGGGGTGGAGCATGAACGACGGGGGGCACTCAAGCCCAGATGTCACCTATGGTGAAGCCCTCGGTGAAGGGATCGTCGTGGTCCAGCACGAAGGTGTTGATTCCGTAGATCCAGCTCTTGCCGGTGATGGTGGGGACCACCGCCTTGTGCTCGCCGATGCGGGTTTCCTCGATCAGCCGGCCGGTGTAGATGTTGCCGACGATGCCCTGGTGGCGGAAGTCCCGGTCCAGCGGCAGCTCGCCCTTGGCGTGCAGGGTGGCCATCTTGGCGCAGGTGCCGGTGCCGCAGGGGCAGCGGTCCAGCGCGCCGGTCCAGGTCGCCGGGTCGTCCCAGGAGAACTCGCCCGAGGCCATGGTCACCACGTTCTTCCAGTCGGCCCTGGGGTCGTCGCTGGGCCCGGACAGCTGCGAGATGGTGATGCCGATGCCCGGGTAGTCGGGGTGCGCCACCGGCAGTTGCTCGATGGCCGCCTGGCGGATCATCGAGGAGATGCGGGCGATCTCGGCGCCGTGCTGCGGGATCAGTTCCAGGCCCTTGAACTGGCGGACGTCGGCGATGACGTAGAACATCCCGCCCCAGCCCACGTCGACCCTGACCTTGCCCAGGTGCGGCACGTCGATGGTCGCGTCCAGGTGCGCGGCGAAGGCCGGCACGTTCTGGAAGGTGACGCCCCTGACCTTGCCGTCCTTGCACTCGGCCTTCACCCGGATCAGCCCGGCGGGGGCCTCCAGCACCAGTTCGGTGACCGGTTCGCGCATCGGCAGCATGCCCATCTCCAGCAGCACGGTCACCACCGAGATGGTGTTGCCGCCGGACATCACCGGGTACTCGATCTGCTCCATGATGATGTAGCCGGCGTCGGCTTCCGGGTGCGTCGGCGGCACTATGATGTTGCAGCAGTGCGCCGGGTAGCCCCGCGGCTCGCGCAGCATCAGCTTACGCAACTGGTCGTCGTTTTCCTCCAGCCACTTCATCTTCTCGTAGACGCTGTTGCCGGGGATGTGCGGGACGCCGCCGGTGATGACGCGCATGGGCGTGCCGGCGTGGGTGTCCACCGCGTGGATCGTTCTCTTGAATGCCATCTTTTCTACCTGTACGTCTGCGGGCGGGGCCCGGGGTCGAGGTTCCGTCCGACGGCAGGAGGCCCGCCATGCGCGGGCCCGTGCTGCCTGTCGGCCGGGTTCAGTAGCTGAGCGAGCTGGCCTGGTGCAGGTCCAGGGAACGGGTTTCCGGGGCCATCAGCCAGGTGACGAAGAGGCCCACCATGGAGACGCCGAAGGCCACGAACATGGTGTTGGCGATGCCGATGCCGTCCAGCGACAGGGGCACCAGGTAGGTGCCGACGGCCGCGCCGATGCGCGACAGCGAGGTCGCCAGGCCCACCGCCGAACCGCGGATGGAGGTGGGGAACAGCTCGTTGGGGTACACGTACTGCAGCACCTGGGCGCCGCCGATGAACAGCGCGTAGCTGCCGAACAGCACCAGCGTGAGCAGGGCCGCGCCGTCCGGGCACAGGCCCAGCAGCAACAGGGCCAGGCCCGACCAGAGGAAGCTGTGCATGAGCATGTTGCGCCGGCCCAGCGGGTTGATCAGGCGGACGCCCAGCAGGCAGCCGAAGACGAACATCACGGTGATGGCCACCGCGCCCCAGGCCGCCAGCTCGCCGGTCAGGCCCATGGTGCTGAGGATTTTCGGGGCGAAGGCGTAGATGGCGAACTGCGGGATGATCGAGCAGGTCCAGAAGATGCTGACGAAGAAGATGCGCTTGCCGTAGTTGGAGTGGAACAGCGACCAGACCGAGACGTGCTGCTCCGGGGTTTTCTCCGGCAGGTTGCGCACCGAGTACTGCTCGCCATAGACCTTCTTGATCACCTGGTCGGCCTCCTGCACGCGGCCCTTGCTCAGCAGCCAGCGGGCCGACTCGGGGGTGCCGGCGCGCATGACCAGGAACAGCACCGCCGGCACCACCGCGCTGGCCAGGGCCCAGCGCCAGGCGTCTGGGCCGGCGCTGCGCAGGATCAGCTCGCCGGCGATGTAGGCCACGGCGGCGCCGACGAACCACATCATCACCAGGCTGGCGAGGATGGAGCCGCGCTGTTTCTTCGGCAGGAACTCGGCCAGCAGGGAGGTGGCCAGCGGGTGGTCGGCGCCGATGGCGACGCCGAGCATCAGGCGCAGGGCGATCAGCGACCAGGCGGAGGCGACCCAGAACTGGCACAGGGAGAACAGCGCCAGGACCACCAGCACCAGCACGTACAGCGTCTTGCGCCCGAGCCGGTCGGTGAACAGGCCGCCGACGAAGCCGCCGAAGAACATGCCCACCAGCGAGGCCGCGGCGATCATGCCTTCCTGCAACGAACTCAGCTGCAGCGCCTGGCTCAGTTGCACCATCACCACGCCGATGATGCTCAGTATGTAGCCGTCGAGGAATGGGGCGCCGGAAGAATAGATCGCCAGCTTCTTGTGGAAGCTGTTCAGCGATGCATCTTCCAATGAAATCTTGTGATTGTTGGACATGGAGCCTCCGTCAGCGCTCAGCATGCTTGTCCATGGGGGGCCGGACAAGGCTTGCCGGCGGAACAAACAGCTGTTTCTTGTTGGAATTGTTCAGTGGCTTTATCTGCACGAGTGCATCGGCCCGGCACGGCCACGGGAAGTCGCGCCGACGCTTGCCGGCGCGGCCCTGCATCCTTTCTTTTCCTGGCGTACAGATACGAACCACAGCCTGGTCAGCACTATCTCACCGAGGGCTTTGGCGGCCATATAACAGGCCTGACTACTTATAGGAGATTCCTTCTGGAGGGCCGCGGGCGCTCTGGCTCGCGGGCTGCAGGCCGCGCCGGGCGGGGCCTGCAGGGGGCGGGAAGGGCGCCGCGACGCCGGGCGCCGCGGCGCAACCCGCTAGGCCGGATCCTCGCCGGGCCGGGCGAACAGTTCGCCGGCCACCGCCCAGTCGCAGGGGCTGACGTTCTCGAAGACGACGTGGATCCACTGGCTGTCCATGCCGGTCTTCTCGGCCAGTACGCGGGTGAACTCCGCGGCGACTTCCGCCTTCACGGAGTCGCTCTTGTCATTGAACCAGGTGACGCGGATTACGGGCATGGCAAGTTCCTCGGTTTGTCTGCCGTTGGTTCGGCGGGAGAGGGCATGATTCAGCGAGGCGTGAGTGCGGGATATAAGAACAAAGACAATTAATGCGATATTGAAAACGGCGGCCCGAAAATAAAAAACGCCAGTGGCGACTCCCGGTGCGCCACTGGCGGAAAGTAGTCAGCTGAACTTGTGCCGAAGGCTCACTGGATATTCAGGCACAGGTATTTGATCTCCAGATAGTCCTCGATGCCGTACTTCGAACCTTCGCGGCCCAGGCCCGAGGCCTTGATGCCGCCGAAGGGCGCCACTTCGTTGGAGATCAGCCCGGTGTTGATGCCCACCATGCCGTATTCCAGGGCCTCGGCCACGCGGAACACGCGGCCCAGGTCGCGGGCGTAGAAGTAGGAGGCCAGGCCGAACTCGGTGTCGTTGGCCATGGCGATGACCTCGGCCTCGTCCTTGAAGCGGAACAGCGGCGCCAGCGGGCCGAAGGTCTCTTCCTTGGCCACGGCAGCGTCCTTCGGCACGTCGACCAGAATGGTCGGCTCGAAGAAGGTGCCGCCCAGGGCGTGAGGCTTGCCGCCGGCGACGACCTTGGCGCCCTTGCTCACGGCGTCGGCGATGTGTTCTTCGACCTTGGCCACGGCCTTGGAATCGATCAGCGGGCCGGTGGTCACGCCGCTCTCCAGGCCGTTGCCGATGTTCAGCTTGGCCACGGCAGCCTTGAGTTTCTCGACGAAGGCGTCGTACACGCCGTCCTGGATGTACAGGCGGTTGGCGCAGACGCAGGTCTGGCCGTTGTTGCGGTACTTGGAGATCAGCGCGCCTTCCACGGCGGCGTCCAGGTCGGCGTCATCGAAGACGATGAAGGGCGCGTTGCCGCCCAGCTCCAGGGAGACCTTCTTGATGTCCTGGGCGCACTCGGCCATCAGCTGGCGGCCGATCTCGGTGGAGCCGGTGAAGCTCAGCTTGCGCACGATGGGGTTGCCGGTCAGCTCGCCGCCGACCTCGCCGGCGCTACCGGTGACCACGCTGAACACGCCTTTCGGAATGCCGGCGCGCTCGGCCAGCTCGGCCAGGGCCAGGGCGGAATACGGCGTCTGCGAAGCGGGCTTGAGCACCATGGTGCAGCCGGCGGCCAGGGCCGGGCCGGCTTTGCGGGTGATCATCGCCGAAGGGAAGTTCCACGGCGTGATGGCGGCGGTGACGCCGATGGGCTGCTTGATCACCATCAGGCGCTTGTCCGGCTGGTGGCCGGGAATCATGTCGCCGTAGACGCGCTTGGCTTCTTCGCCGAACCATTCGAAGAAGGACGCGGCATAGGCGATCTCGCCCTTGGCTTCGGCCAGCGGCTTGCCCTGTTCCTGGGTCAGCAGGCGGCCCAGGTCGTCCTGGTGCTCGATCATCAGTTCGAACCAGCGGCGCAGCTTGTTGGCGCGCTCCTTGGCGGTCAGCGCGCGCCAGGCCGGCAGGGCGCGGTCGGCGGCCTCGATGGCGCGGCGCGTCTCGGCGGCGCTCATCTTCGGTACGCTGCCGATGATCTCGTTGGTCGCCGGGTTGTTGACCTTCAGGGTCTGGCCGTTGTCGGCGTCCACCCAGGCGCCGTCGATGTAGGCCTGCTGGCGGAAGAGCGAAGGGTCTTTCAGTTGCATGCAATGCTCCTGTGGATTCGAGTGGGCGAAGGCTGGCCAGCGGCCCGGGGCGGGCCGCTGCGTCCATGGGGGTCAGACTTCCGAGCTGCGGGTTCTGAGCTCGATGTTGAGGATGCGGTCGTTCTCCGAGTAGTCCACCGGGCAGTCGATGACATGCACCCCGGGCGTGCTCAGGCAGCGCTCCAGCAGCGGCAGGAAGCCCTCCGCGCTTTCCACCCGGTGGCCCTGGGCGCCGTAGGCCCGGGCGTACTGCACGAAGTCCGGGTTGCCGTAGTCCAGGCCGAAGTCGCTGAAGCCCATGTTCGCCTGCTTCCAGCGGATCATCCCGTAGCCGTCGTCGCGCAGGATGACGACCGTGAGGTTCATCTCCAGGCGCACCGCGGTTTCCAGCTCCTGGCTGTTCATCATGAAGCCGCCGTCGCCGCATACCGCGAGGATGCGCCGCTGCGGGTACACCAGGTGCGCGGCCATGGCCGAGGGCAGGCCGGCGCCCATGGTCGCCAGGGCGTTGTCCAGCAGCACGGTGTTGGGCATGTGCGCCTTGTAGTTGCGGGCGAACCAGATCTTGTAGATGCCGTTGTCCAGGGCCACGATGCCGTCCGACGGCAGCGCGCGGCGCACGTCGGCCACCAGGCGTTGCGGGTACAGCGGGAAGCGGGCGTCGTCGGCGCCTTCGGCGACCTGGGCCTCGTTGGCCTCGCGGATCGCCAGCAGGCGGCCGAAGTCCCAGTGCGAGGTGTCGCGCAGCGCCTCGCCGATCTGCCACACGGCGTTGGCGATGTCGCCGATCACTTCCACCTGCGGGAAGTACACCGGGTCCACCTCGGCCGAGCGGAAGTTTACGTGGATCACCTCGGTGCCGCCGCGGACCATGAAGAACGGCGGCTTCTCGATCACGTCGTGGCCGATGTTGACGATCAGGTCGGCGGCCTCCACCGCGCGGTGCACGAAGTCGCCGGAGGACAGCGCGGCGTTGCCGAGAAAGCGCGGGTGGCGCTCGTCCACCACGCCCTTGCCCATCTGGGTGGTGACGAAGGGGATGCCGGTCTTGTCGATCAGCTGCTTGAGGACCTTGGCGGTCATCTTGCGGTTGGCCCCGGCGCCGATCACCAGGATCGGGCTGCGCGCGGCCTGCAGTTTCTCCACCGCGGCCTCGATGGACTTGTGCTCGGCCAGCGGGCGGCGCGACAGGCTGCGCGGGATGGGCAGGCTGTCGGTCTGCTCGGCGGCGACGTCCTCGGGCAGCTCCAGGTGCACGGCGCCGGGTTTCTCTTCCTCGGCCAGGCGGAAGGCCTCGCGCACGCGGGAGGGGATGTTGTCGGCCGAGGCCAACTGGTGGGTGTACTTGGTCAGCGGCTGCATCATGCCGACCACGTCGAGGATCTGGAAGCGGCCCTGCTTGGACTTCTTGATCGGCTTCTGCCCGGTGATCATCAGCATCGGCATGCCGCCCAGGTAGGCGTAGGCGCCGGCGGTGACCAGGTTGGTGGCGCCGGGGCCGAGGGTCGACAGGCTCACCCCGGTCTTGCCGGTCAGGCGGCCGTAGGTGGCGGCCATGAAGCCGGCGGACTGCTCGTGGCGCGTCAGCACCAGCCTGATCGTCGACTTGCGCAGGGATTCCAGCAGGTCGAGGTTCTCCTCGCCGGGAATGCCGAAGACGTATTCGACGCCTTCGTTCTCCAGGCATTGCACAACCACATCGGCGGCCTTGGCCATCTTGCTTGCTACCTCGGTATTTCGGGGAGTGGAGGGTTGGGCGGCGGCGCGGCGCCACCCGGTGGAGCATAGGCCCGCTGGCGCGAAGGGCGCGGCGTTGCGCCAAACGGTCGCGGGCGGGGCGCTAGGCGCCGGGCCCGCTCGAGCGGGTCAGCAGCGCGTCCAGCACCACTTCGCAGGCGGCGCCCCAGTGGGCGTTGGCCTGCAGGTGATTGAGCATGTCCAGCCCGTTGGCGGTGTAGGTGCCGGGCGTGGCGATGGCCTGGCCGAGGGTCCTGAGGTCGACGCCGGGGTGGTGGCGGGCGCTGGCGATGCAGTCCTGCATGTTGTCCAGCACCAGGCTGCGCGCCTTGTCGGCGGGCAGGCCCTTTTCCACCAGCCATTGCTGCAGGTCGTGGAGGAAGAAGTAGAACCAGCCGTTCATGCAGGCGGCCACGGTGGCCAGTTCGAAGTCGGCTTCCTCCTGCAGCACCACCAGATGCCCGAGCGCTCGCAGCGCCCGCTCGGTGGCCGCATCCGGCGGGCAGACCACCACGGTCGACTGGTTGAACTGCGCCGCATAGGAAAGCATCGCCCGCACGCAGCGGGCCCCGGGGAAGTGCCCGGCCAGTTGCCCCAGGCCGACGCCGGCGACCAGCGAAACCAGCTTGCGCCCCGGCGGCACCCGCACCTCGTCGGCCAGCGCCGCCAGGGCGTCGGGGCGCACGCCGACGACCAGCAGTTCGGCCGCGTCGACCACCGCCTGGTTGCTGTCCATCACCTGCGCGCGGCAGTCCGCGGCCAGTTGGGCGGAGCGCTCGTGGTTGCGCGGCGACAGCAGGATGCGCCCGTCGAAACCGCTGCGGCGCAGGCCGCGCACGACCTTCTCGGTCAGCTCGCCCACGCCCAGTATGCCAAGGCTGTGCATGATTACCCCCTTTGCCGCGGCACGCGCGGCGTGCCTGGCTCTCGATTCGATCGGCCCACTATCTCACCCGCGCGCCGGCTTGCCATATAACGACCGGGACAAGTGATAGGACGTTCGCGGCCGCGGGATCGGCGGGCAGGGGAGCTGGGCACGGCCGGCGTGGGCGGGCGAGGGGAAACCTGCTGGCAATCGTCCTTTTCGTTATAGGCGCCGGGCTGGCGCGCGCTCCAGAATTCGCCATCCGTTGTGAGAGCAGAACACCGTGAAAATACAAGAAACCCCTGCTGACGATAATGGCTGCGGCTGGTTCCACCTCAGCCCCCCGCGCACCCCGCGGGCCGCCCGCGGCGGCCAGGTGCGGGTGCGCTGGGCGGTGGTCGGGGCGGGCCTGACCGGGCTTGCCGCCGCGCGCCAACTGGCGTTGAACTTCCCGGCCGACGAGGTCGTGCTGCTGGAGGCCCAGGAGGTGGGCTTCGGCTCGTCCGGGCGCAACTCCGGTTTCGCCATCGACCTGCCCCATGACATAGGTGCGCCCGACTACATCGGCGATCCGGCCATTGCGCGGATGAGCCTGAAGCTGAACCTGTTCGCCCAGGGCGTGATCACCTCGCTGGTGGCGCGGCACGGCATCGACTGCCAGCTCAAGCCGGTGGGCAAGTACCAGGCGGCGGTGGAGGACAAGGGCCTGCGGGTGCTGGAAGCCTACAAGAGCGGCCTGGAGAAGCTCGGCCAGGCCTACCAGATCATCGAGGCCGACGAGCTGCCCGCGCACCTGGGCACTTCCTTCTACCGCCGCGCGCTGTACACCCCCGGCACCCTGCTGTTGCAGCCGGCGAGCCTGGTGAAGGGCCTGGCCGACAGCCTGCCGGCCAACGTCTCGCTGTTCGAGCGCTGCGCCGTCACCGAGGTGGACTACCGTGGGCCGATCACCCTGCGCCACGCCATGGGCAGCGTGGTTGCCGACAAGCTGGTGCTCGCCAACAACGCCTTCGCCACCCAGTTCGGCTTCCTCAAGGGGCGCCTGCTGCCGGTGTTCACCTACGCCAGCATGACCCGCCCGCTGAGCGTGGAAGAGCAGGCGCGGCTGGGCGGCAAGCCGGTCTGGGGGATCATCCCCGCCGACCCCTTCGGTAGCACCCTGCGGCGTACCCCGGACCAGCGCCTGCTGGTGCGCAACAGCTTCAGCTTCAACCCCAGCGGCAAGATCGACGCGCGCCTGCTGGCACGGGCCGCGGCGGCCCAGCGGCGCTCCTTCGAGCATCGCTTCCCGATGCTGCCGGGCGTGGCGTTCGACTACACCTGGGGCGGCGCCATGGGCATGACGCGCAACCACGCCGGCCACTTCGGCGAGCTGGCGCCCAACGTCTACGGCGCGCTGGGCTGCAACGGCCTGGGCATCACCCGCGGCACCGGCACCGGCACGCTGCTGGCCGACTGGCTGGCCGGCCAGCGCAACGAACTGATCGACTTCCTGCTCGCCAGCGCGGGGCCCAGCCGCAACCCGCCGCAGCCGTTCCTGTCCCTCGGCGTCAACGCCAGCCTGTGCTGGGGCCAGCACCGCGCCGGCCTGGAAAGCTGACGGCGCGCAACCCTTACGAATCCGCCCGGGCAGGCCCCGGGCACCCCTTGAAGAGGAACCGAACCCATGGCCGTCAAACCGACCCTGATCAAGAACGCCGCGCAATCGCCCATGGGCGAACCGACCCCGGCCAAGCTGCCGGTCGGCGACCTCGTCGCCCAGGCCCGCCTGGGGCAGGACGTCACCCTGGAGGCGTCCTCCGCCTCGGTGGGCGTTTGGGAAAGCAGCCCGGGGGTATTCCGCCGGCACATCATGAACCGCGAGTTCAGCCACGTCGTTTCCGGCTGGTGCATCTTCACCCCCGACGGCGGCGAGCCGCTGGAGCTGCGCGCCGGCGACGCGGTGTTCTTCCCGGCCAACTGCGAAGGCGTGTGGGACATCCGCGAACCCTTCCGCAAGACCTACGTGATCTTCTGAGGCGCCGGCGCAGCATGATTACCCGTATTGACGCATCGCCCCGGGCCAGCAAACTGGTCATCGCCGGCGACAGGATCGAAACCTCGGGCCTGGTGGCCAACGACTGCGCGGCGGGCATCGCCGGGCAGACCCGCGACGTGCTGGCCCAGCTCGACGCCCTGCTGGCCAAGGCCGGCGTCGGCCGCGAAGGGCTGCTGCGGGTGCAGATCTGGCTGGCCGACATGCAGGACTTCGCGGCCATGAACGAGGTCTACGACGCCTGGGTCGGCGGCGTGCTGCAGCCGGCCCGCGCCTGCGTCGGCGCGCAGCTGGCCAGCCCCGACTACCGCATCGAGATCCAGGCCTGGGCGCAACGCTGATGATCGCCCGTCTCCCCGCCGAACCCCGGCTCGCCAAGGTCTATCGCGCGTTCCTGGAGCGCTTGCGCGCCGCCGGCTTCCGCGGCGAGATCACCCCGGACCAGGCGACGCGCACGGTGCTCGCCACCGACAACTCCATCTACCAGCGCCTGCCGCAGGCGGCGGTGTTCCCGCTGGATACGGCGGACGTCGTCTGCCTGGCCGAGCTGGCCGGCCGCGCCGAGTTCCGCGAGGTGGTACTGGCCCCGCGCGGCGGCGGCACCGGCACCAACGGCCAGTCGCTGACCGAGGGCATAGTCGTCGACCTGTCCCGGCACCTGACGCGGATTCTCGAGATCGACCCCGAGCGGCGCTGGGTGCGGGTGCAGGGCGGGGTGGTCAAGGACCAGCTCAACGCCGCGCTGCGCCCCCACGGGCTGTTCTTCGCCCCTGAGCTGTCGACCTCCAACCGCGCCACCCTCGGCGGCATGATCAACACCGACGCCAGCGGGCAGGGCAGTTGCACCTACGGCAAGACCCGCGACCACGTGCTGGAACTGCACAGCGTGCTGCTGGGCGGCGAAGTGCTGCACAGCGCGGCCATGGACGAACCGGCGCTGCAGGCGCAGATCGCCCGCGGCGACCGGCGCGCCGAGGTGCTGCGCTGCGCGCGCGACATCGCCGACAGCAAGGCCGAGCTGATCGCCGCCGGCTTTCCCAGGCTCAACCGCTGCCTGACCGGCTACGACCTGGCGCACCTGCGCGAGGCCGACGGGCGCTTCAACCTCAACAGCGTGCTGTGCGGTTCCGAAGGCACCCTGGGCTTCATCGTCGAAGCCAAGCTCAACGTGCTGCCGATCCCCCGTCATTCGGTGCTGGTCAACGTGCGCTACGCCAGCTTCATGAGCGCGCTGCGCGACGCCAAGGCGCTGATGGCGCTGCGGCCGCTGTCCATCGAGACGGTGGATTCCAAGGTGCTGCTGCTGGCCATGCGCGACATCGTCTGGCACGGCGTGGCCGAGTATTTCCCCGAGGATGCGGATACGCCGACCCTCGGCATCAACCTGATCGAATTCAGCGGCGACGACTGGCCCGAGCTGGAGCAGCGCGTCCACGCCTTCGTCGAGCACCTGCGCAGCGACACTTCCGTGCAGCGCCTGGGGCACACCCTGGCGATCGGCGACGAGGCGGTGAAACGCGTCTACGCCATGCGCAAGCGCGCCGTCGGCCTGCTCGGCAACGTCGAGGGCCAGGCCCGGCCGCAGCCCTTCGTCGAGGACACGGCGGTGCCGCCGGAGCACCTGGCGGACTTCATCGCCGAGTTCCGCGCCCTGCTCGACGGCCACGGCCTGCAGTACGGCATGTTCGGCCACGTGGACGCCGGCGTGCTGCACGTGCGCCCGCTGCTGGACATGAAGGACGCGCGCCAGGCCGCGCTGATCCGCCCCATCTCCGATGGCGTGGCGGCCCTGACGCGCAAGTACGGCGGGTTGCTCTGGGGCGAGCACGGCAAGGGCCTGCGCTCGGAGTACGCGCCGGCCTACTTCGGCGAGCTGTACCCCGAGTTGCAGGCGCTGAAGGCGGCCTTCGACCCGTGGAACCAGCTCAACCCCGGGAAGATCGCCACACCGGCGAGCCTGCCGGAGGCACGGCTGACCGGCGTGGACGAGGTGACCCTGCGCGGCGAACTGGACCGCCGCATCGACGAGCGCGTCTGGCAGAGCTACGACACGGCCGTGCAGTGCAACGGCAACGGCGCCTGCTACAACTTCGACCCGGACGACGCCATGTGCCCGTCGTGGAAGGCCACCCGCGACCGCACGCAATCGCCCAAGGGGCGCGCCTCGCTGATCCGCGAGTGGCTGCGCCTGCAGGGTGAGCAGGGCGTCGACGTGCTGGCGCAGAGCGCGGCGATCCGACGGGGCGGGCGGCCGCTGGCGCCGCTGTGGCGCTTGCGCAATGCCCTGGCCCGGCGCCTGGGCGAAAGCGACTTCTCCCACCAGGTGTACGACGCCATGGCCGGCTGCCTGGCGTGCAAGTCCTGCGCGGGGCAGTGCCCGGTGAAGGTCAACGTGCCGGAGTTCCGCTCGCGCTTCCTGGAGCTGTACCACGGCCGCTATGGGCGCCCGCTGAAGGACTACCTGATCGGCTCGCTGGAATTCAGCATTCCCTTCTTCGCCCGCTTCCCGCGGCTGTACAACGGTTTGATGGGCTTCGCCCCGGTGCGCCTGTTCCTCGCCCGGGTGGCCGGCATGGTCGACAGCCCGCTGCTCAGCCGCCTGGACTTCGACGCGGCCTGCGCGCGCTGGGACGTGCAACTGGCGACGCCCCGGCGCCTGGCCGGCCTGTCGGCGGCCGAACGCGGGCGCAGCGTGGTGTTCGTGCAGGACGCCTTCACCCGCTACTTCGAGACGGCGGTGGCCATCGACTGGATCGAGCTGGCCTCGCGCCTGGGCTACCGCGTGTACCTGGCGCCCTTCGCCGCCAACGGCAAGCCGCTGCACGTGCAGGGCTTCCTCGGCGCCTTCGAGAAGGCCGCGCGGCGCAATGGCGGGGCGCTGGCGGCGCTGGCCGCGTGCGGCGTGCCCCTGGTCGGCCTCGACCCGGCCATGACCCTGGTGTACCGCCAGGAGTACGCCAAGCTGCTGGGCGAGGACACGCCCCGCGTGCAACTCATCCAGGAATGGCTGTGCGACGTGCTGCCGGCGACGCAAGCGCCGACGGGGGCGGAGCGGCCCGGCTACCGGCTGCTGGCCCACTGCACCGAGAAGACCAACGCCCCGGCCAGCGTCGGCCAGTGGCAGCGGGTGTTCGAGCGGCTGGGGCTGGAGCTCACGGTGCTGGCCACGGGTTGCTGCGGCATGTCCGGCACCTATGGGCACGAGACACGCAACCTGCAGACCTCCAGGGCCATCTACGCGCAGTCCTGGGGACGGTTGATCGCGGAGCATGGCGTGGAGGCGAACCTGCTGGCCGACGGCTACTCGTGCCGCAGCCAGGTCAAGCGCATGGAAGGCAAGGCCCTGCCGCACCCGCTGCAGGCCCTGCTGGCGCACGTGCGCGGCCGGGCGGCCGGGCAGGGCGCGGGCATCAGCCGCTGCGCGACGCCCACCAGCACACCAGGGAACCCAGGGTCACCATCAGCGTGCCCTGCCAGAAGCTCAGGCCCAGGGCGGTGCTGAGGATCACCGAGCTGAAGGCCGAGGACAGCACCGGCGCGGTGTAGGAGGTGGCGGCCAGCATCATCAGGTTGCCGGTGCGCAGCGCCTGGTTCCAGGCCGCGTAGCCCAGGGCGATGACCAGCGCCGTGGCCACCAGCAGCCCGGCCCCGCCGAGGCCGGGCATGGCCAGGGACTCGTCGCTGAAGGCGTACTTGATCCAGAGCACCGCGCTGGCCATGGCGAAGAAGGGCACGGTGCCGTCCTTGGTCGGCGCCATGCGCTTGGAGATGCAGCAGTACAGGGCCCAGACGCAGGCGCAGCCGACCCCCAGCCCGTAGCTCAGGGGGTTCTGCACGGCGTTGCGGGCGATGCTCTGCACCGACAGGCCCTGGCCGCCGCTGAGGATCCAGCCCACGCCCAGCAGCGACAGCGCCATCCCCGGGATCAGCCAGAGACTGGCCCGCTGCAGCCGCAGCAGCGTGGCCAGCAGGACGGTCAGGCAGGGCCACAGGTGGTTGAGCATGGCCACCTCGATGGCCTGGGCGCGGTTCTGGGCGAAGGCCAGCGCCAGGAACAGGGCGATCTCGTAGGTGACGAACAGGCTCCCGACCACCACCAGGTAGCGCAGGCTGAAGTGCCGCAGCGAAGGCCAGCCCAGCAGCAGGGCGAGGAAGAGCGTGGCCACTGTGTACATCAGCGCGGCGCCGCCGAGGGGGCCGAAGGCCTCGCTCATCAGGCGCATGAGCGAGGCCATGGTGCTCCAGAGCAGGATGGCGCCTATGCCCAGGAGGTTGCCTTTGGTTTGTTGCGACGCTGCGGCGGTGGTCATGCTGTGCCTTGATCGGAAAGCGGGAGGCGGGGCGCGGCTCGGCGGGCGCCGAGCCTGGCGTCAGGGGCCTTCCCTGGGATTGTGTGGGGGGAGCGGATGAGATGCGGGGTTGCCGTGCGCCTGCCGCCGGGGCGGCAGGGCGCTGCGAGCGGGCCGTTCAGTGGCCGGAATTTATCAGTTTTTCCACGTCGTGGCGGCGCTTGCGGAACGAGCAGGGCGTTTCGCCGAACTGCTTGCGGAACCAGAGGATGAAGTGCGAGGCGTCGGAGAAGCCGGTCAGATAGGCGATCTGGGTGACGTGTAGCTCGGTGTTCATCAGCATCTTGCGCGCCTCGTCCAGGCGCAGCTTGCGCCAGTACTGGGCGGGCGACTCGTTGGTGCTGGACATGAAGGCGCGGTGCAGCTGGCGCTCGTTGGTGCCGATGCTTTCCGCCACTTCGCGCAGCGAGGTGGGCGAGTCCATGTGGTTGCGCATGTAGGCGATGGCGCGCTCCACCAGGGCGTTCTTGTAGACGTGCAGCTCGGTCACCGGGGCCTTGTCGTCGCTGGCCTGCCGCTGGATTTCCTCGTCGTCCACCAGCAGGTATTCCAGGCCCTTCTGCGCGCGGATCAGCCCGCAGTGGCGGCTGATCAGCTTGGCCGCCAGGTCGATGGCGGTGCCGCCGGGACAGGTGATGATGCCGTCGTCGTCGACGTAGCTCTTGTCCACCAGCACTTCCGCTTCGGGGAAGCGCTGCATGAACTCCTCGCGGATGGTGAAGTGCACGGCGCAGCGGCGGCCGTCGAGCAGGCCGGCCTTGCCCAGCACGAAGGAGCCTGAGCACAGGCCGATGATCGGCGTCTTGGCCGCGCGCAGTTCGCGCAGCAGCTGCAGCAGGGATTCGGGCGGGTTGCGCGTCTCGCTCAGCAGGCCGCCGGCCAGCACCACGTAGTCGTACTGGTCGATGACGCTCAGCGGCTTGGTCGGGGAGATCGGCATGCCGCAGCTGGCGGTCACCGGCTGGTCGTCGCAGGTCATCCAGTCCCACTTGCAGAAGATCTGCTGGCTGCGGAAGGACTTGTCGGCGGCGAAGCGCAGCGAGTCCACCAGGCCGGCCACGGGCACCAGGGTGAACTGGTTCATCAGAATGAAGCCCACCCGCAGGTCGGGCTTCACCACCGGGGCTTCGGCGTCGTCGCCACCGGGTTCGTACACACTGGACATCTTCATTATTGTTGTCCTCTACCTCATGCCCTGGCGGCAGGGCCGGGCGCTCCGGGTCGCATCGCCAGGGGCCGCGCCGCGCGCGCGATGCCCTGCGATGGCTGCAGCTTAATCCCGGCCGGCTGTCTTAAATATAACAACGCTCTCGGAATCTATAAGATTTCGGCGCCCCTCGGGGGATTTCGGACAGCTGGCCGTGCCAGCGGGGTTGCCGGCGTGGCCGGTGAATCCAATCGCGGACAAGGTCCGCAACCGCATGAGCGAGCATGGTTTTTCGTAGGATGGTGTTGAGCGAAGCGATACCCATCACCACGACCGCCTGGGTTTCGCCAAGGCTCAACCCATCCGTTGAGGCGCATCTCGGTGCAGCCGGCAAGACAGTTGCTCCTACGCCCGTGCTTCCTGGAACCGTAAGCGGGCCCTGCCCGCGAATCGCGCGCAGGGCGCGCTCCTACATGGGAATGGCGCGGGTGGGGCAGCGTAGGAGATTCTATGTCAATGACGGCTTATCCCCGGGGTTGGTAGGTCGTCTGTGTCTGCATCAGGGCAAAGGCGATTCTGGCGAG
>NZ_JWMC01000076.1:0-16995 GCF_000812405.1 Pseudomonas sp. PI1 | reverse complement strand
TCGCAAGGAGGTTTTTTCCACCTTTTAATGGCTGAAGATTAATAAAATTCTTTAAAATCAAAGACGTATGCTTTTACAGCTTTTAAGGCATTCGTACACTGCATCTTCGCTCATGCATGAGTGCGAAGACTCAGAATGGGCCTAACACCAGGCTGAACTATAGACTGTGCCATACTTCATTTGGGGGCATTCCGGGGATTCCGAACGGAGGTCCCACCATGCGTTCGCTCACACTGATTCCCTTGCTGACCAGTTGCATCATCAGTCCGCTGTGCGCCTCCCAGCCGTTTCCCAACACCCAGGTCACCGATGGACAACTATTGGCGCGGGACTTCAATCGCGGCGGCCACTCGCATGTACAGAAGCGAGCCAATAATCCTCACAACCATGCCGGTAAACGCCAGATCAGAGTGCACAACTACGCTAACGAGGCCGTGCCCTTCATCGTTCACGGCAAAAAGGCCTTCCGCGGAAAGCATGTGAAGAAAGATTTCGTAGCGAATGGCCGGCGTTTCAAAGGATCACCCACGAACTCTTTCTCGCCAGGCCAAGCGCAGCAGCGTCCCAAAATGCTCTTTGGAAAGGCCCAGCGCTTTGTTGCTGGCACGCCAAATAGGCAGTTGGTGGTATTCCGGCAGCCGGTGTACATCAATAATGGCAATGGGTTCCAGGAAAAGGTGTTAATACATGTCTTCGATCCTAGACAACGGGCATTCATCGCCAGACAAATCCAAGATCCATAAATCGTACAAACAACGCCAATTCTGGGTTTGACGTAAATACAGCAAGACACAGGGAAAGATCGGTCTTTACCCTACCCTTATATATTGGCGAAGGACTATTCCGCTCATATTTCCGCTTTATAAGTTAAGCGGAAATGCGGAGTTACGAACAGCTTATATACAGGTTGCAAACAGAAAATAGCCTTGTTATCAACAGGCTACCGGAATTCGATGTGCGGAACCGGAATTTAGTGAGCGCCTACCGGAGTTCTATGTGCGGTGGCCGGATTAGCATGTACGGTTACCGGTAATTCCTGAGCGGTCACCGGAATAATGTGTACTAACACCGGAAAGCTGTGCGCGTCAAGACGCACTGTAAACACAAGCCCGCTGCTTGTTGTAGCCATCTATCCACACCCTATAACCCCAGTTGGTAATCCCATGTTAAATAACCCCATTCATTTTAACCCCACTACTTAAACCGAGCATCGCACCCCGATGTTGCTTGCAGCTAACCCGCCAGCATCTGGAAAGCGTCATCCTGGTTTGACTGCAGGTGCTCATCGCTCCCTACCCTGGCCACCGCAATCCGGCCCCCTGTTTTGGTTTGACCTGGCCATGGACGTCGATAGGCTGACCTTGCCCGCTGGATCATGCTCGATATGGGTTTCCAGCATTCACAACAAACGGAAGATCACTATGTCCAAGGCCCTGATTGTCGACGACTCTCGCACCGACGCCTACGTATCCCAGAAATGCGCGGATCAACTGTTCGATGAAGTCAAAGTGGTGGGTACCCTGCAGGAGCTCCTGCAGGTGGTGCCGTCGTTCAATCCCGACGTCATTTTCATGGATTTGTACCTGGGCGAATGGCACAACGGCCTTTCCCATATTCGTGAGCTCCGCTCGGGCCATGGCGAACTCAGCATCACGCCGATCATCGTTCTCTCGAGCAAGGCCGCTGAGGAAGACAAGCGTCTGGCAGTCGAAGCTGGTGCGGCCGGCTACATCGTGAAGCCAGCTACTCTCGACAAAATGATGGAGTCCCTTCGCCGCTACGTCCCTGGCTTCATCCCCAAAGGCTGGGAGTCTGTCATAGCGTGATTGAAATACTCCAAGCAGACCAAGAACTCTTCATTGGCATCGTTGCGCTTGTGAGCCTCATGGTTGGGAGTTTCCTCAACGTCGTGGCCTACCGGCTGCCGATCATGCTGGAACGCGCCTGGACAATTGAGGCTCAGGAATGCCTGGGCCTACCCTCAAGCGAACCAGTTGGCCGGTTCACCCTGTCGTCGCCCTCCTCTGCTTGTCCCAATTGCGGGCACAAGATCCGCCCCTGGGAAAACCTCCCAGTGGTGAGCTACATCGCGTTACGCGGCAAATGCTCAGACTGTGGCACCAAGATCAGCATCACTTATCCTGCCGTTGAGTTGGCGACCGTCCTCCTCTCCGCGTCGCTGGCCTGGCACTACGGTGTAACTCCTGCTGCTTGTGCCGCAATAGTGCTGCTGTGGATGCTCATAGCCCTTTGCCTGATCGACCTAAAGGTCATGCTGCTCCCAGATGCGATTACACTTCCAGCCCTTTGGCTCGGTCTGGTTGCGAACTATTTCGGCGTATTCGCGTCGTTGCACGACGCGGTTGCAGGGGCGGTGGTGGGATATATGACGTTCTGGACGATAGGTAAGCTCTTCTACGTCGTCCGCGGTGTCGAGGGCCTGGGCCAAGGTGATTACAAGCTGTTTGCACTCTTTGGTGCCTGGGGGGGGTGGCAAGTGCTGCCCGCGACTTTGCTGATCGCCAGCGTGACCACTGCTGCTGTGGGGATGGCGATCAGACTCGGCCGAAAGGACCGCTATCTGCCGTTTGGTCCTGGTCTGATCGTAGGTGGGGTGATCACCCTGGTTTTCGGCAGTGAAATCAATCATTGGCTTTTGTACCGGTAAACGGTGAAATCCGGGACCGGAATTTCCTGAGCGCCCCATGATCTGGGCGCTTCAAGGGCAATCTTGGCTTGTGCTACGAAGCAACGCGGTTAACCTTGGGGTATTCGCTTTCTATTGCTCCGAGGTCCGCTTGCCAGCTCCAGCAAAAACACCCAACAGTGGCGCCCGCCCTTCCCCACTGTTTGATACCTACGAAACCTTTCTCTCGTCTTCGGCTGCTGAGTACGTTGCAGAGCGGCCGGCGATTGAGGAGTTCCTAAAGGTTTTCGCTCCCCATATTCCGGCAGCAAATGACCTCGCCCATGCTCGAGCGTTTTTGAAGTCCTATAGCGGCCAAGCAACCACGTTTAAGGCCTATCGCACGCAGGTAGAGCGCATCCTGTTGTGGTCCTGGATCATCGCAGGGAAATCGATTCTGGACTTGCGCCGGTCTGACGCTGAGAGATTCATGGATTTCAACGTGGCTCCGCCCGCGAGCTGGGTGGGAGATGCTGTACGCCAGAGGTTCCTCCCAAGGGGGGGCGTCTACGAACCGAACCCTGCCTGGCGCCCCTTCGGCATCAAGATTTCGAAAAGTGATCGAAAGAGAGCCAAGGAAGCCGGCGAGGAGTTGGGGGTGTCTGGTTACAAAATGGCTCAGGGCAGTATCCGGCAGGTCTTTTCCATCTGTAGTTCGTTCTTCGAATTTTTGACTCAGGAGGACCTGGCTCAAGGAAACCCCTTCAAGGCGATCAAGGGCAAAAGTCGTTGGATCAGGACCACAGCCAAACGAAGTGGCGGGAAATCCCTTACCCAGCTGCAGTGGGACTTCGTGATCGAGACCGCGGAGCTCATGGCTAACGAAGCACCGGAATCTCATGAGCGCACGTTGTTCATTGTCTCTTCTCTGTTCTCTATGTACCTACGAGTCTCGGACCTGGTAGGTAATCAGCTCTGGACTCCAACGATGGGTTCGTTCGTCAAGGAGGATGAAACTTGGTGGTACGAGGTGGTTGGTAAAGGGAACGTAGAAGCGCGCATTGCAGTGAAGCCTGACTACCTCAAGTACCTGAAGCGGTACCGTCAGAGCCGTAATCTCACGCCCCTGCCACTGAAGGGAGAGCAGGCCCCTCTCCTCACAAAGTTGAATGGTGCCCCAGGATTGAGTGATCGCCAGGTGCGGAACATTGTCCAGGAGGTCTTTGATCGGGCTCTGAAGCGAATGCATGAGGAGGGACGATCGGATTGTGAAGTTGACGACCTACGGGTTGCCACCCTGCATTGGCTTCGTCACACAGGGGCGACCTTTGATGCTCCTCATCGTGATGCAAAAAACCTTCAGGCCGATCTCCGGCACAAGTCGATGAGCACGACTCAGGACATCTACTACAACTCGCTGGACGATCAGCGTGCGGCTGAAGTTGAAGGCCTGACGGTCAAGCGCTGATCCAGCGGGCGGGTTAGCGCAAGCAACAACAGGGATTAGCCTGCGATCGGCTTACCTTCCGGGTTAGAGAACAGGGTTATCTTTCTTGGGGTTACCGATTGGGGTTATAGGGTGTGGACAGATGGCTGCACCCCAAGCCCTGTCTACCGTAGGCTACTTTGACGCCGTACACCGGATTCCGGGACCCGTACAGCCTGATCCGGTAGCCGTACACGAGGCTCCGGTCAGCGCTCAGAGGACTCCGGTTGATGCACGCAAGATTCCGGTCGCGCTCAGGGGATTCCGGTGGCGTACACCGGAATCCGGTCTCCTGTTGATAACTAGCCATTAATTTCTGGATAACCTGTGTCTAAGCTGTGTGCAACCTGTGCATGGCAACTGCTTTACTTTACCGAAGCATCAGTAAATCGGCTTTAAATACAGTGGCTTACACCTGTATATGGTTACCTTTTACTGACAGCATGAGTCACGCCTGGCTAACGACCGGAATGCTGTGAGCGTACGGGTAAATCCCCTTCTGAACCGGAATTTGTTGAGCGGGAGGGCGTTCAGGTCTGGAATACGGCTAATGCGAGACCGGATTTCTCTGAGCGCTTCCCCAAACGCCCCTACCCGCGGCTATTAGCTCCTCGAACCGGAATCTCCTGAGCGCCAAGGGAGGCAATGAGGGTGGAGCGGGGACCGGAATCTTGCGAGCGCCCGGGAATCTAGCCGGCCTGCGGCAAAATGCACATCGAGACCAACCGGAATTTCGTGTACGCCAAGTCCGACGCAGGCTCTGCCAGTCGGACTTGGCGATGCGCAGATCGACCGGATTTTAGTGAGCGGGCACAACAAGGCACTCGCACAAGATTGAATCGGTCTCGGGGCTGCTCGAGCTGGCCAACCTTGGCAGCCTTATGAGTGGTACGGGGGCTAGCAACAGCGGATGGGCCTTGCCCACATCCCTGAGCCGCAACTTCCAGCGTCGACGCCAGAGTCATGGGGCGCGCGGCTGGCGCAATAGCCCAGCCCCATCATAGTCTCCGGTGACCAGGAAGAAGCGATTACGATCACGACCAGGCCCGCATGCTGAATTTGCCGGAATTCCGTGAGCTGGGAAACGCGCCGAGGGGCGGCCTTGATGACGTCTGTCCAGGGCTTGCTTTTCTGGTACCGGATTCCTTTGAGCGGCAACTGGCTTTGACGGTGGTTACCCTTCAGGAAGACCGGATTCTCGTGAGCGGTACCCAGCGCATGCCAATCCTCAAGGTGGATAGGCCGGAATATCGTGAGCGCAAGGCTCAATGACTGCTCTAGGGTGAACCGGAATCTGGTGTACACCTACTCCCCCGGGGCTTTGCAACTGTGTAAAGCATGGGGGCAAGAGCTGGAGTGCGATTGAGAGATAGAGGTCTGAACACCGGAATTTCATGAGCGCAGCGTCCCGCTGGACGCTACACCGTTCAACTCCGGATTCTGGTGAGCGCCCGGCAGCGCGCCGGCTAGGGAGGCAGAGGGTGACCGGAATTCTGTGTACGGACTGCCCGCCCGGTTTTCTCCTCGTGGGGCATCGATCCAGCCGGGGAAGACCACATCAGCGCGTTCCGCGGATTTACGGGGCAGGGTTTTCAGTGGAAGACCAGGTCCGATATTCCGGCCGGAATTTGGTGAGCGGCCCGTATTTCCTGCCCTGGAGGCATGGTCGGTGATCGGCACTACGCAGAATGGACCGGAATTTCCTGAGCGGTGCGTGAAAGAGCGCTCATCCTCCCGGCCGGAATCTGGTGAGCGCTCGAGCTCCGAACCTATTGCCACGGTAACCGGATTCTTGTGAGCGCCCCGTTTTTCATGGGATACAGCAAAGCCTTGCTCGGTTTTAGCGACCGGAATCCTGTGTACGGTATGAGAGATGCCGAACAAGTGGGTTGATCTTCTTCGAGCCGGAATGCTCTGAGCGCTCACAGGATTCCGGCGATCCGAACCGCCAAAGCGGATCTCAGAACGGCTTATGCGAAAACGGTCTTGATTTGGACTAAAAAATCAAGATGAGGGAATATATCCTTTGCATCAGGTTTGTCGAGACGGACGAAACGCGAAAAGTAAGAGAGATAGGCCATGACCGAGTTGAAGCTGACACCTGAAGAAGTACGGCAGGTAGCTGTAGATGACAGGCGATTCAAGCTGCAAACAAAGTTCGATCTGGAATCAGGTCAGGGCGTTCTCCCTTTCACGAATGAGCGTTTCTTTGAGCAAAGCAACCCCATCGTCCGTTCAGCCCTCTTCTCAGCGGGCAAGATTCCCAAAGGCCTCTTCTTCCAGGAATGGACAGAGATCTTCTCCTTGGGATCGGGCTCAATCTGGTACCGCGGTCCGGCGCTGTCTACAGATCACGAACTCGTCCTGGCCCGAATCATGGTGCTGGCCCGCGGCAGGTCACTGACCCAGTCCGTCAAAGTCAAACAGGCTGATGTCTGTCGTTGGCTCAAGCTCGACGACTCCGGTGCGAACTTCAAAAAGGCCCGAAGGATTCTTGATGACCTCGCCGGCGGCGAACTGCGGATTTCAAGCAAGCCTGCTCTGAAGAGACTCTACAACCTGCTCACACGACCGCCGCTCGGACTGCCTGATAGGGACTTCTTTCTCGAGTACATCAAGAATCGCTACGGAGATCAGATCAAGGAGATCGCGGCGGCAATTGAGTCAGATGATACGGTGGTCGATATCAGCATGCGGTTCTTGACCAACCAGGCAAAGAACCACAAGACAGGGCGACTACTGCTTAACCTTGACCCGATCGCTGCAATTTTCTTCGATGGTGTGAATACCACCCTGGTGCCCTTTGAGATCATGGATCAATTGGATCGATTTGGGACCAAGCTTTTGCCCTTCATCGCATCCCATAGAGATGGGGTATGGCCTATCGGGCTTGAGAAGTACCACGAGTTCAGTGGTTCAAAATCCGAGTATCAGAAGGTCAAGCGGCGGGTGAAGTCGGATCTCAAAAAGCGATTCGAAGACTGGCAGGCGAAGGCCTGGATTGAGCCTGGTTGGGACATCTCCAGGAACGATGACGGGGACGAAATAGTCCGAGGGTTGAAGATCGGAGCGAAGGTGCGCATCCGTTCTGAGCTGGAAATCCTTACGGCTGTAGGGGATGACTTAGAGGATGCGGAAGACATTGATGCTGCCGAGGCTGAATCAGCTTGAGGCGCGGTGACCGCGCCTCATGGGGATGACTTAAGCAACGCTTGCGGTCGAGTCAAAAGCTAGGCATTCAGAAACTGGGATGAACTCTTGCCGCCGGCACAGCCAAGCCGAAAGGAAGGTGTAGGCAGTAGTGAGCGCGGCGATCATGGCCATCGTTTCTTTCTTCTCCCTTCGATTCCTTGCATTCGCTCTAGCCTGGGACTCCCCTTTGTACTTTGTGCTTACGAATAGTGATGCCACCAGTGCGCCGAGCACCGCATAGAACACTGACACCAGAGTCATTTTGGCGATGAGTGACAGGCTGATGCTCAGCCATCCCTGATTGGTTCGCACTGACGCATACACCGCGAACATCAATGCAAGCATGAAACCCGTTAGGCCTGCGACCATTGCGAGTTGACGGGGGAGCTCGAGCCAGTTCATCAAGAAGGCCAACACCACGCCTGCAGCCGGCAAGAGGTTCGTGATTGCGGCATCCGTATAGTCGTTGTAGATGGTTGCTTGCCCCTGATGGTGCCTCCACATCGCCCAAGCTGTCAGAAGCGCACCCGCCAGCAGCATGTACTTCCAGGCCGGGCTGGATTTGAACTGCTGCCACAGAGATTTCTCCGGCGCGCGGTATGACGGCGAGAACGAGGTTGTACTCGAAGCTTGCGCAACCTGTTGGGGTGGTTGGTACTGCGGGATTTGGGCTGGTGCCTGCTGGTGCGCCCGTTGAGATTCGATCGCTTGGGCGGCCTGAGCGCGCTGCTGGAGTTCGATGATCGCCTGCTGGCGCTGATTCTCGATCTGCTTCTGTCGAGCTGCGTCTTCAGCCGCCAGGCGCTCCTCAGTTTGCCGCTGCCTGATGGCCTCCTCTTCCTGGCGCTTGATGAGCTGGGCCTGAGCTAAAGCCGATGCCGATTTACCCCTCTCTGCCGTCACATATTGATCAAGCGCCTGTATGCGGGCGCCGATGGTTTTGTCGAGGCACTTTTGGTCAGTACATGCATCCCTTGTAGCGAGCCATTCACGCTGCGACTGACGGACCGCCTCGTACTGGTCAGGATTTACCTCCAGAGCGGTCCTATAGGATTTGGCTAACCAATCGTCCAACCCGGAAAGGTAGCCATCACGGCAGATTTCTTTTTCGGGGAAGCTGCTGGCCTTGGAGCAGTCAAAGCTTGCTGCCACAGTTTGGCCGGCCAGGAGGGCCAGAAGCAGACCGGAGGCTGCTGCACGAAGTTGCATCAAGATCATCCTTTACTTGTTGATCGCCTGTCTGCGTTATCGGCGGCCCACGGCGGTTTATGAGCCCCCGTTGACCATAACGCCCGAGCCGAATGATGCCAGTCAGTCCTACTGATGGCTATCTGCCAGGTCCTCAGGTGTTTCCTTCCGCACCACGTTCTTCCGCGGATTGGACGCGGGAGGAAAGCTCTGCCTTCATGCCCTCCAGCTGGGCGGAAAGGCGTCTCACCTCGCTGTTCTGAGTTCGAGCAGAGGCTTTTGCTTCCACCAGTTTCTCCTCGGTCTCTCGTCTCTCCTTGACGGCGCTTTCAAGCTGCCTTTCGGCCTCCGAATGCTGAGTTTTTACCGTGGCGAGTTCGATCCTCAGGTTCATGAGTGATTGCTCTGCGACCTGCAGCTTGTCCTTCGCGCTGTCAGCCTCAAGCGCCAACTTCCTGTTCTGCGCTTGCAGGTCGGTCAACTGGGAGGTCATGCCAGACAGTTGCTTATTCAGGCTCAGGATTTCCCCTCTCAGTTGGATGTTGTCCGCCGAGAGGGTGCGGTTGTCTTCGCGCAGAGAGGTCAGCGCGTTATCGAAAGTCGCCTGCTCCTGCCGGCGTTGCTCGTTCAGGGCTGCGAGATAGTGCTCATGAGCATCCCGCTCTGCTTGAAGGTCGTGGGTTAGCTTGCTGGTCGAGCGCTTCTCCACCTCCAGGTTACGTTGCGTGTCAGTCAGCTCCTGGGCCAGGCGGCCCAACTCAATGTTGGCCGAGTTCAAGCGCTCAGTCAGTTCGCCCAGCAGCCGTTCGCGATCGGCAAGGGTGCCTTCAGTCTTCGCAAGCTGATCGACGGTGGCTTGGTGCACCACTCGCTCGCCATCAAGGACCTCCTCCATTTCCTTGATTTGCGCCTCGCAGCGCTGCTCGCCTTCACGAACGATCCGCTCGGAGTTCTCTTTCATCTTGTCGTGAAGCGCGTGTACCAAGGCCTGCAGCTCGGTCTGGATGCGCCCGCCATCGCCCAGCATTTCGATTTCCTCGTCGCGGAGATCCTTCCAGAACCTCTGCACTGTCGAGTAGGAGCCGCCTGTGATGGCCTGTATGGAACGCACAGTAACTGGGGAACCCTGGTTACGGAGTTGCGCAATCGCCTGGCGAACCTCCTCTTTCGTGATCCCAACGCGGCTCATGGCTGCCCTCCGTACCTATTGACAGTATCCGAAAACTATGATTTGGCGCCATTTTACCGGCGAACTTTTGTTACTTGTATTACGTAACAGGTAATTACGGTAATATTATAGGTCATGCGCAAGAGAAACGGGTTAAAAATCACATCGGATAAAAACTGTAATCCTTGGCCATAGCCTCAAAACGGCCCTGTACGTGATTTCTGGCGGTTTCATGTGGGGTGTAGGGCGTACTTTGCGCGTACGGATGAATTTCGCTGCGGGGCTGATCTGGCTACAAATCGTGGTGGCTGTTACTGAGAGGGGCGGCCGCTAAGCTGGGGGAAAGGAGCAAAAAGCAGAGCCTTCCAATACCGCGATGAGGTGGTGAAGCGAGCGTGAGTGTATTCTGTCGCCCTTGCACAAACTGAACTCACAGGAAACGGAATGAAAGGGCCGGTCGCGACAGTCGAGCTCTGGGAAAAGGGCCGATGTGTTTTCAGTCACGCGGTCTCTAGGGAGCTGCTCCAGGCTGCAGTTGATGAAGGTTGTCATTTGCTGCTTGTAGGAGGAGACGGGGCACCGGTGCTTGGCAAAGATGCAATGGTCCCCCTAGGTCATCTGTTGAAACGACAACGGAGCCAGCGCGGCCAGCAACCTGCTGTTCAGCCAAACACTGAAGATCGCTCGCCCGGTGTCAGCTTGGGGTGGCTTATCGCACTGTTCGAATGGGCCTGTCAGAATTCCCCGCTCGCAGAAATCCGGTACGTTCACCATGCCGAGTTCACCCTTCCCACACCGAAGCAGCCCTTGCTTCGGATTGAACAGCATGACTCAGGCCGCTACGCCCCTCGGACTTGGGAGAATGCCAAGAGCGCTGACATTACCGTCGCCTTTGCCTCCGATTTCACAACCCGGGGTGAGCAATTGACACTGCGGGCGGCCGGTGAAGCCTATGTGGCCATCCCCGTTTCAATCGAGCCAGTCGCCGCTGCCCGGCGCCTCTATAAGGCGATGTCAGCTGCAAAGGCGCGCACCTTGAATGTCGCCGGGAACGGTATCTACACACTGTCTAAGCATGGCTGGACGCAGGAGAGCATCAATGCCTGGGTGTACCAAGTCATCGGCAAGGTCCACCAGCACTGGCCAATCGAGTTCATCCGATCTGGCGGCCAGACAGGAGTTGACGTTGCCGGTTTGGTTAGTGCGCATGCGTTGGGGATTGATTGTCTTGGCCTGTTTCCGAAGCACTTCCTCCAACGAGCGGAGGACAACGTTGATGTGCGTCGCACTGCAACAGAACTCGAAGCTGAAATTCGGACCTGGGCATTGATGCTTGGAGTTAAGAATCCATCGACTGATGAATAGGTCTAGGGTGGCGGTGGGGCCTGGCGCAACCGGTAGGCATCGTACCCCTGCAAGAAATAGCCTTTGGCTACGAGGCTGTTCAACAGTCGCTGATTGACGATCGATTGCACGTACACGATCAACCCATTGCTGTCCGCAATCCGTTCTGCATGGCTCAGGAAATGTGTGAATTGCCCCTTCCCTCGCTCGCCTTCATTCGTGACTTCCAGATCAGCCAGGTCAAGCGTCCAGCGGCCTTCCCCGCCAATCCTGCGTGCCGCGATCCGGGCATACACCATCAGGTCGCCAAACTGGAAGCGAGATCTAGCCCCCATAGATCTAGCATTCGCTGCAGCGAAAGCTTCAAGGGCCAGGTAGTTGGTGGCGTGATTGCTCATCGATGGGATTACTCATTTGGGACTAAGTACCAGGTGTAGGTTGAGCGCAGGTCAACTCGACGAGCCTGGCCAGGTGGCTGACCTCTACAAGTCCTACGGTGATCTGGAGTCGATGGTATCCCGACTGATCAGCCGCCAGGTTCCCAACCAGATCGAAAATACCTTCGGCCGCTACACGGCGATTCGTGCGGTTCAAGAACGTGGGCAGTTCGTGATCGACGCTGCCGCGGCGCTCAAAGGCTCCGTCAATGGCCCTGTCATTATCGACAGCATTCAGATCGAGAATCTGGATTTCAGCGATGCCTACGAGCGCTCCATCGAGGATCGAATGAAGGCGGAGGTCCAGGTCAAAACTCGTGAGCAGATGCTGGCAACGGAGAAAGTCCAGGCTGAGATCCGCGTGACCCAGGCGAACGCAGAAGCTGAAGCCAAGCTCGCTCAAGCCAAGGCGGACGCCGAGGCGACACGGCTTCGTGGCGAGGCTGAAGCCGAAGCCATCAAGGCTCGTGCGGCAGCGTTGGCGAGCAACCAGAACCTCGTTGAGCTGACCAAGGCCGAACGATGGGATGGAAAACTTCCCACCACCATGATCCCCGACTCGGCAATTCCCTTCCTGGGCTCCAAGAACTGACTGAGTTCTTCATCCGCCAAGGCCCGCCCCATCTAGGCGGGCCATCTCACGGTGAACTCCAATGATGCGGAGGCGGGCAAACTTTCCGCCCGCCCTCTTCATTCGAACCCTTGCCAACTCACCGTTATCCTCCCGACCAACAACAAGCTTGGGAGGCACCAATGGAAATTGTCCACGCGACCCGTCCTGATGGATCAACGGTACAGCTACGAGTTGATGGTTCGGAGGTCGGCACAACCGACAGCGACCAGAAGCTGCTTCATCTTCTTCCCAAGCTACTTTTGGATGAACCTTTAACTGAGGCCGTATCCCTGGACCGAGTGGTGTTGGAGGTCATCTCCAACGTCGACGGTTTGCTCCCGGCCGAAGGCGTGGTGATCCGGCAGCCGTACCCCAATTCCTCCTACCTGGTCGGTGGTTCGGTGCGTAATCGCAATGGTTGGTGCGTACCGGCGGCCAATCTCCCTGAGCGCTTCGAAGTAGAGTTCCGCTGGACCTTCGTGTCACTGCTCAGTGACGGAAGTGATTGGGTGGTTCGCCATTTCATCCAACTGGAGCTGGAGCAAGGCCCGTTTCGGACGTACACCATGGCGGTGTCCAACTGGCCAAATGGCCGTGCCTCGGTCCCGAACATGTACCGCTATGCCATGGCATTTCTGAAGCCCTCCCAGGTGCTGGAGCAGCACAGAAAAGGAAGGCCGACGCTGAATGTCGGCCTCCTACGTGATGGCATGCTCGGCGTGACTTTCCGAGAGGAGATGCGGATTCCCACAATCCCCTACGAACAGGCAACCAGCATTCACCTTTACCAGAAACAGCAGCTACATGAAGTGGTCCAGGTTACGGATTTCACGTTGCTGAATGATGAGCACAAGGCAAATGGTGCCCTGGAGATGCCAGCAAGAGTGCTTCTGGATGCGATCTCTCTGGCAGCAAAGGTTCCCTACAAGCGCCCCGAGGTACCTTCCGCGACACCTGGAAGTTCCGAGGATTGCCTTGGGCAATTGGAATCGCACCCTGCTCTGCAGATGCTTTCCGACTGGTGGAACGCTCACCGGATTCCGGTGGCTGGAGAGTTGCCTGCGGCGATGGTCATGCCCTACATCCGGGTTCAAGATGATAACTCCTACTGGTGTGGGTACCGGGAGACACCCAACAGCACCATTGAGGGCATGAACTGCGTTTACAGTTCATGCGCTACCTGTGGTGATGCGGTCCTGCTTCACTTCATGGCTTCCGTGAAACACAGCGAGTTCCCAGATGGCTTCCTTGATGTGCGATGCCTGGATGGTTCCGAGTGGGTGGAGGTCGAAGCAACCCGTGAGCAAATGGCCAGGGGCGAGTATGACGAGGCCTACTACTGCCTGGCAGCACTTGCCGGATTCCCTAACAACTTTCCTGCTGCATACCGGCGCCTCCTGCAGGATTCCTTTGAAGCTCCATCGTCGCAATCCAGAGACTGGGCGTGAGGAGTAGGCGGGCATGAGGCCCGCCTTTCGCTTATTGGTCTTGGATCACCTCGAAGTAGCCCGCCGATTTCTCCACGGTGGTTTCCCCGCAGTGCGGACATTCAAGCGGCCAGCGGTCCAGGTCGCCCAGCGCATTGGGACTGAATTCGCGGATGGTGAAGGCTTCGCTGCACTTGCTGCAAATGAGCTGGTGGTCTTCGTACACAAGGATTCTCCAATCTGAAGGGCTAGCTCAATCTCTTGACTGAGCCTCTACCCTTTACAGTTTTCGAACAGGCGCCTATTCCGGCGGGTCAAAAGCTATGCTTTCAATCCGACCAAAAGGAACCCAGACATGTGCAGCCACTATGAGGCCCCGGAAACTCAGCGGTTGATCGATGGATTTGGGGTAGCTCCCGAGGGGCAGTTCAAGATGGATCTCTGGCCCTGCTACGAAGGTCCATTTATCCGTCTGCGTGACACTGAATCACCTGATGAGGAAGGGCCGGAATTTGAGGCGTTAGTCGGCCAATTTGGGCTCTTGCCATTTTGGGCAAAAACACGAACGTTGGGGCGTGATACTTACAATGCTCGCACCGAGACTGTGGCGAGCAAGCCTTCCTATCGAGTGGCTTGGCGTGAAGCGAAGCACTGCATCATCCCGGCCGCGG
This sequence comes from Pseudomonas sp. PI1, assembly GCF_000812405.1. Lineage (NCBI taxonomy): Bacteria > Pseudomonadati > Pseudomonadota > Gammaproteobacteria > Pseudomonadales > Pseudomonadaceae > Pseudomonas > Pseudomonas sp. PI1. The sequence goes on along the minus strand of NZ_JWMC01000076.1, from coordinate 2,843 downwards.
CAATCTATGAACCAGATTGGCGTACAGGAAAATCGGTCCCAACTCGCATCAGCAGGAAGGACGGCGGCATCATGTCGATCGCTGGGTTGTGGGAGCGGTGGAAGACTCCTGAGGGCGATTTGCATTCCTACACGATGCTGACTGTTAATGCGGATGACCACGCACTAATGCAAAATTTTCATAAGCCTGGTTCAGAAAAGCGCATGGTCGTCATCCTGCCAAACGGGCTGATCCAGGATTGGCTGCGCGCGCCGGCGGAGCGAAGTATGGATTTCATGCAGCAGTACCCTGCCGATCGCCTCCAGGCCGAAGCTAGGGGATGAACGTTCCGGGGCGGAAAGGCTTCGCAGGGTGCGTTCCAGGCGCAATATGAAGCTCAGTGCCCCTGCTGGCGCCTATATTCCTGCCATGCGTCGATCGGGGTGTTGATGCCTGGTTTGTTTATCCAGCTGTATCTCCCATGCTCGCCAAGTTGGGTCCACCACTGGAGTGCATCCTCTCCTCCGACAGCCAGAATGGCCATGCTCACCTCAGAGGTCAGCTCCCCAGGAGCAAGCTGGCCGTCGAACATTTCAAACAGAGTCTCAAGCGTGGCTGGTTTTCTCGGAAGATTGTCCTCCACTGTGTAGCGGTAGGACCCTTTTTGCCCCAAGAGAAAGCCATTACCGCTGGCAGATCCGAACTTCACCCCATCGATGGCGTTATCGATCATCTTGGGGATTTCTTCCAGGGCATCAGATGGCGCATCGATCTCGATTGTGATCTTCATTTTGATGCGCTCGGGTAGGCTGTCAGCCATGAAGGTGCTCCTGACGAGGAAGGGTTCTTACAGAAGCCTGGAATGTAGCGCGGCCTAGCCTGCACTCGCCATTCCCTCTACAAGAAAATTTTCCTGAGCAAGTGAAAGCCCCCTAGTGGCACAGGAAGCCCGCGTCGATGATGGACAGCAGACGAGAGAGATTGGGGGGGGAAAGATGGTTGCTGATAGTTTTAGGGGTAAGCCCGCGGTCCTGCAGAACACCTCTGCGTTGAGTGTGCTCCTAACGCACTTGGCAGAATCTGGCTGGCTTCCGCATGAGGTACTGCAAGGAAGCGAATGGCTGTACGCCCCCGACGTAACGAAGGTCCAGGAAAAGATTATTTGCTGCGACCCACCGGTGATTCGGCTGTTGAAGAACGGCAGCAACACTGCGCTGATTCACTTGAAGTGGGGCGAATCGCCTTCCAGGATGGTCGTGGATTACACCAAGTCCTGGGGATTCGAGCCCGTGATCCAGCAGGCGCTGGCGCGCATGAATGAAGCAGGTGTCAGCCAGTAGAATCATTGTCTACAGCCGTCTGGCGGGTGTCCCAGCCCCTCAGGCTGGCCCTAGGAAGGAAGGAAGAGGATCGAGATGGTTTTGATTGAAATGGCGCTACAGCGTGCGCTGAGCGCATATATGGGCAAGGTCGATAAGGCCGGCATGCCTTATATCTTGCATCCACTGCGTCTGATGGCCAGATTCACTGACCCATTCGAGCAAGCGGTATCTCTTCTCCACGATGTGATCGAGGACAGTGACACCACCGCGGAGGATCTACTCAACGAAGGCTTTCCGGAGTTCGTAGTCGAGGTCGTCGTCATCTTGAGCCGTCGACGTGGAGAGAGCTACGCGGACTTCATCGAACGGATTTGTCTAAACCCGCTGGCGCGCAAGATCAAGCTGGCTGACATCGAAGACAACCTAAACGTGCTGAGGCTGGCGAGCCTCGGGGAGTCGGATCTTCGTCGTGTGTCGAAATACCATCAGGCCTGGAAGCGCTTAAGCACCTTCGAAGCAGGCCAGTAGCGGCCAGCAGTGGCCTTTCCGCGAGGAGTTCACCTCCTCGCATGCCCCTACCCTCGATCCGCCCTGGAAGCCTGCAGCTTCCGGAATTTCAGCACCCTGTTTTCGCCCGAACTCAAGCGTTCATGGGGGTAAGCTCCGGACAACTGAATTTTCGCGGAGGGGATGAAATGCGTGGCTCACCTGGTCGCCAAGCGGGCTTCTCGCTTTTAGAGCTGTCGATTGTACTTGCCATCATGGCAATGCTTGCCGTCGCCGCTGTGCCGAGATACATGGAAGAGATCAATCGGAACCGTTCGCGAGTTACGACTGAAAACACTCAAGCCATCCTGGACGCGGCCAGGGCCTACCGGCTGTCCAAAGGAGCCTGGCCAGGTGGCGCATCCTGTATCAATGCCATCTCTGAAATGGTGAGCCAATCCCCGGCAATGCTGCCCTCTGGCCTGGACGTGAACAAATACAACAACACTGTCTCCACATCCTGCACGGCATGGACGTTCAGCGTTGACCAGTCCATCGTGGAAGACTGGGATGGGGTGCTGGCCAACAACCTACCGGGGACTTCGATCGTCAATGCATCTCAAAACCGAATCCGAAGCACCATTGGGATACCGGGCTCGGAGACAGCTAACGACGCGAAGCTATCTCGCGTAGCTGAGCAAAACGTAGAACTCAACCGGATGAGAACCAACCTGCTGTTGGGCAACAACGACATCAAGGAGGTTGGTCGAATCGAAGCGGTCAATGCCGCCATCAGTGGACTGGCAGAGGCTAGCCAGTTGAGGGTGAATGGCGTATCTCAGTTCAACGGAGAAGGTACCTTCCAAGACGGGATTTCGCTGCAGAAGGTCGTCCAGGAGAACACGTCCTGCCCAAAGACTGGTGCGATCGCAAGGTCTAGCGCCGGCGTAATACTTTCTTGCCAATCCGGTATTACTTAAAGATACACCTGCCAAATTATCCCCGCGATCAGGCAAGCTTGCAAGATTTGCCTGATAAAGATTGAGCAAGGACTTG
>NZ_JWMC01000075.1:0-7639 GCF_000812405.1 Pseudomonas sp. PI1 | reverse complement strand
CCGCCGAGACAGCCGGCTAACTGCAGCACATCCAACTCTGCCCAACGGTCCCCTCTCCCTTCAGGGAGAGGGTTAGGGAGAGGGCGCTCTTAAACCCGGCCCCACAGCCCCCCGCCGTGGCGATGGGTATCGCTTCGCTCAACCCATCCTACGACGGCGTTTCTCCGCACCTTGCAGGAGCAACTGTCTTGCAGGCCGCGCCGGGATGCTCTTCGTAGGAGCGAGCCGTGCCCACCGATATGGTAGGAGCGGATTCATCCGCGACTCCGCCGGCAGGGCGAACGACGCCCGGGCTAACCTTGGCGCCGCCGGGGCTTGCCCTACGCCATCCAATCATCCGACCCACGCCCGGGCAGGCCGTGGCGGATGTACCAGCGCACGCCCAGGTGCAGGCCCAGGGCGCTGCCCACTGTCAGCAGGATCGTCAGGGTTTCCGCGTCCATGGCCGTTGTCCTTCGTCCGGGGTCTGGTCTGACAGCCTATGCCTGCGGCAATCTGTCGCACAGATACAGATCCTGTCCGAATGTACGGAGCAGCGCTACAGCGACTGGATGATCCGCCCGAGGGTCTCCATGGCCTTTTCGCTGCGCGGCGTCCAGGGGTGGCCGTAGTTCAGCCGCAGGCAGTGGCGGAAGGCGCGGGTGGCGGAGAAGATCGGCCCGGGGGCGATGCTGATGCCCTGGGCGTGGGCGAGCTGGAACAGCTTCAGCGCGTCGATGCGTTCGGGCAGTTCCAGCCAGAGGAAGTAGCCGCCGCTGGGGCGGGTCACCCGCGTCGCTTCGGGGAAGTGCCGGGACACCGCGGCGAGCATGGCGTGCTGCTGGCTTTCCAGGGCGTGGCGCAGCTTGCGCAGGTGGCGGTCGTAGCCGCCGTGCTGCAGGTAGTCGGCGATGGCCGCCTGGGCCGGCACCGAGGCCGACAGGCTGATCATCAGCTTGAGCCGCTCGATCTGCTCGTGGAAGCGCCCGCCGGCCACCCAGCCGACGCGGTAGCCCGGCGCCAGGCTCTTGGAGAAGCTGCCGCAGTGCATCACCAGGCCCTCGGCGTCGTAGGCCTTGACCGGCTTGGGCGCCTGCTGGGCGAAGTACAGCTCGGCGTAGACGTCGTCCTCGATCAGCGGCACCTGGTGCTTGCCCAGCAGGCCGGCGAGGGCGCGCTTGCTGTCCTCGCCCATGCTCGCGCCCAGCGGGTTCTGGAAATTGCTCATGAACCAGCAGGCCTTGATAGGCAGGCGTTCCAGGCTGTCGGCCAGCACCTGCAGGTCGATGCCCTCGCGCGGGTGCACGGGGATTTCCACGGCCTTGAGCTTGAGCCGCTCCAGCACCTGCAGGGTGGCGTAGAAGGCCGGCGCCTCGATGGCCACCAGGTCGCCGGGCTGGGTGACCACCTGCAGGCACAGGTTCAGCGCCTCCAGCGCGCCGTTGGTCACGACCAGTTCTTCCACCGGCAGCGGCGTGCCGTTGACCATGTAGCGCAGGGCGATCTGCCGGCGCAGGGCGTGGCTGCCCGGGGTCATGTCGGCCACCGCGGCGCGCGGCTCCATGTCGCGCACGGCGTGGGCCATGGAGCGCGCCAGGCGTGGCAGGGGGAACAGCTCCGGAGCGGGGAAGGCCGAGCCGAAGGGCACGGTGTCCGGGTCCTTGATCGAGCTGAGCACCGAGAACACCAGCTCGCTGACGTCCACCTCGGTGGTCTGCGCCTCGTGGCGGGCGATCTCCGGTTCGGCCAGGGCGCGGCGCACGTGCTCGCGGACGAAGTAGCCGGAGCGCGCGCGGGCCACGATCAGGCCGCGGTCCTCCAGCAGGTAGTAGGCCTGGAACACGGTGGAAGCGCTGACCCCGTAGGTGCGGCTGGCGTGCCGCACCGAGGGCACCTTCTGCCCGGGGGCGAGCACCCCGTTGCGGATCAGTTCGGCGATCTCGTCGGCGAATTTCTCGTAGCGCTTCATCTTGTCCCGGGGGCCGTTGGGGAGCTCCCACTCTAGGCGTTGCGCGGCGCCGCCGCCATGCCGCGGGGCCATCGCTCAGCGCCTCGGCGCGACGAAGGTGCTGGCCGCCTCGACCTGTTCGCCGTCCTGCGCGCTCACGCGGAAGTGCAGGGGCACAGGCCCGCCGCTGCCGCTCAGTTCCAGGCGCGCCACCGAGACGGCGAAGTCGCGGATCTCGCCCGGCTCCAGGCGCTGGTCGAGGGCGCCCTGCAGGCGGTAGCCGCTGTCCTCGGCCAGGCCCAGGCGGTAGCGCTGCGCCTGCTGGGTCTTGTTGATCAGCTTGAGGTTGTAGACGTTCTCGATCTCGCCGGCCGCGTTCTCGCGGAACAGGCCGCGGTCGCGGGCCACATCCAGGGCGATCAGCGGGCGCGCCTGCAGGGCCCAGGCGAAGGCGCCGAACATGGCCAGCAGCACCGCCGCGTAGCCGACCAGGCGCGGCCGCAGCAGGTGGGTGCGGCCGCCTTCCAGGGCGCGCTCGGAGGTGTAGCGCACCAGGCCGCGGGCATAGCCCATGCGGTCCATCACCGAGTCGCAGGCGTCGACGCAGGCGGCGCAGCCGATGCAGGCGATCTGCAGGCCGTCGCGGATGTCGATGCCGGTGGGGCAGACCTGCACGCACTGCTGGCAGTCGATGCAGTCGCCCAGGCCGAGGGCCTTGGGCTCGGCGTCCTTGCGGCGCGCCCCGCGGGATTCGCCGCGGGCGGCATCGTAGGAAATGATCAGGGTGTCCTTGTCGAACATCACGCTCTGGAAGCGCGAGTAGGGGCACATGTGGATGCACACCTGCTCGCGTAGCCAGCCGGCGTTGGCGTAGGTGGCGGCGGCGAAGAAGGCCACCCAGAAGGCGCTTTCCAGGTCCAGCTTCAGGGTGAAGAGGTCCGCCACCAGCGGGCGCACCGGGGTGAAGTAGCCGACGAAGGTCAGCGCCGTGGCCAGGCTGACCAGCAGCCAGAGCCCGTGCTTGGCGCCCTTGCGCAGGTACTTGGCGGCGCTGGGCGGGGCCTTGTCCAGCTTCATGCGCTGGTTGCGGTCGCCCTCGGTGACCTGCTCGGCCCACATGAAGATCCAGGTCCACACGCTCTGCGGGCAGGTGTAGCCGCACCACACGCGGCCGGCCAGCACGGTGATGAAGAACAGGCCGAAGGCGGCGATGATCAATAGCGCCGAGAGCAGGATCAGGTCCTGCGGCCAGAAGGTCGCGCCGAAGATGTAGAACTTGCGCTCGGGCAGGTCCCAGAGCACCGCCTGGCGGCCGTTCCACTGCAGCCACAGGGTGCCGAAGAACAGCAGGAACAGCAGCGCCCCGCCGAGCCGCCGCAGGTCGCGGAAGCGGCCGCTGAAGCGCTTGGTGTAGACCGCCGGGGTGACCGCCGAGAGCGGCTTGGGCGGCGGGGTGAAGCGTTGCGGGGCGGCGATCTCGACGATCTTCGCGGGGATTCTCTGGCTCATTGTCGTGGCCCATCAGGCTTGGGATGCGCCGCGACTATAGGAAGCGCCCTGGGCACGAAACAGATTCAGGTCTCCCGCAAAAAACCGGATCAGATGCGCCGCGCCAGGCATGGCCGCTCATCGCCATCGACCTCCCCAGCTTCCGCGACGGCCGCGGCTACAGCCTGGCCTACCTGCTGCGCCGGCGCCTGGGCTGGCGCGGCGAGCTGCGCGCGGTGGGCGAGGTGCTGCGCGATCAGCTGGCGCACCTGCGCCAGTGCGGTTTCGACGCCTTCGCGGTGCGCGCGGACAAGTCCGTGGAGGACGCGCTCAAGGGCCTGGCCGGGCTCAGCGTGCTCTACGGGCGCTCGGCGATCGAGCCGCGGCCGCTGTTCCGCCGGCGCTGAAAACCGCCCGCTTTCAGGGACCCGCGCCGCGCCGCGCGTGGCGCCGCGCTTGACGCTGTTCCGGTGCGCAGGAAAAATGCCGGCAAAGCGTCGGCGAAACGCCGCCGGCCGTGGCCCACGATTCGAGTGACCCCCTGAAGATGCGTATGCGCCTGATGCTGTTGGGTGGCGGTAATGCCCTGGGACAGGCGCTGATCCGCCTGGGAGCCGAGGAAGACATCGGCTTCCTCGCCCCGCGCCCGCCCGAGCAGGGCTGGGATGCCTCCAGCCTGACCCTGCTGCTGGACGAGACCCGCCCCGACGCGGTGATCAACCTCGCCTACTACCACGACTGGTTCCAGGCCGAGCAGGTCGACGACGCCCGCCTGGCCGGCCAGGAACGCGCCGTGGAGCGCCTGGCCGAACTCTGCCAGCACTACGAGATTCTCCTGCTGCAGCCTTCCAGCTACCGGGTGTTCGACGGTGCCCGCGCCACCGCCTACAGCGAGAAGGACGAGCCGCTGCCCCTGGGCCGCCGCGGCCAGGCGCTGTGGCGCATGGAGCAGTGGGTGCGCGCCACCTGCCCGCGCCACGTGCTGCTGCGCTTCGGCTGGCTGCTGGACGACAGCCCGGGCGGCAGCCTGGACCGCTTCCTCAGCCGCGCCCTGGGCGAGGACGAGCTGTACCTGGCGGACGACCGCCGCGGCAACCCCACTCCGGTGGACGACGCCGCGCGGGTGATCCTCTCGGTGCTCAAGCAGCTGGACTGCCAGGCGCCGCTGTGGGGCACCTACCACTACGGCGGCCTGGAGGCCACCACCACCCTGGCCCTGGGCCAAGTGATCATCGCCGAGGCCCGCACCCTCACCGGCCAGGCCCTGCGCGACCCCGTCGCCCAGGCCCACGCGGCGCGCCCGGACGCCAGCGAGGAACCGCAGCACGCGGTGCTCGCCTGCAAGAAAATCCTCCACACCTTCGGCATCAAGCCGCGCGCCTGGCGTGCAGCGCTGCCGACCCTACTGGACCGTTACTACCGTCATGGCTGACATCTCCCCGGCATCCGCCGCCCCCATCCTCATCACCGGCGGCGCCGGCTTCATCGGCTCGCACCTGGCCGACGCGCTGCTGGCGCGCGGCTTCAAGGTCCGCGTGCTGGACAACCTGTCCACCGGCAAGCGCGAGAACCTCGCCGCGGAGGTGGAGCTGCTGGTCGGCGACGTCGCCGACGCGGCCGTGGTCCGCCGCGCCCTGCAGGGCTGCCAGGCGGTGGCGCACCTGGCCGCGGTGGCCTCGGTGCAGGCCTCGGTGGACGACCCGGTGGCCACTCACCAGAGCAACTTCATCGGCACCCTGAACCTCTGCGAAGCCCTGCGCGAAGCCGGGGTGAAGCGCGTGCTGTACGCCTCCAGCGCCGCCGTCTACGGCCACAACGGCCAGGGCGCGGCGATAGTCGAGGACCTGCCCAAGGCGCCGCTGACGCCCTACGCGGCGGACAAGCTGGCCGGCGAGTACTACTTCGACTTCTATCGCCGCCAGCATGGCCTGGAGCCGGCGGTGTTCCGCTTCTTCAACGTCTACGGCCCGCGCCAGGACCCGTCCTCGCCCTATTCCGGGGTGATCAGCATCTTCACCCAGCGCGCCTTGAGCGGGCAGCCGATCACGGTGTTCGGCGACGGCGAGCAGACCCGCGACTTCATCTACGTCGCCGACCTGGTGCAGTTGCTGGTGCAGGCGCTGGAGGCACCACAGGTGCCGGAAGGGGCGGTCAACGTCGGGCTGAACCAGGTGACCAGCCTGAACCAGCTGCTGGGCGAGATCGGCGCGCTGGTCGGCGGCCTGCCGCAGGTAGCCCACGCCGAGGCGCGCCCTGGCGACATCCGCCATTCCCGCGCCGACAACGGCCGCCTGCTGGCGCACTACCGCCTGGAGCGGCCGACGCCGATCGGCGAGGGCCTGGCGCGCCTGCTCGGGCGCTGATCACCACCAGGGCTTGTTCAGCGCCAGGTAGAAGATGCCGCCCAGGCAGGCCAGGGCCAGGGCGCTGAGCAGCGCCTTGGGCCCTCGCGCGGCGCTGCGCATGGCGAAGGCGGCGAGCACGATGTAGCCCACCAGCAGCCCCAGCTTGGCCTGCAGCCACAGCGGCAGCGGCCAGGGCATGGCCAGGTGCACCAGGCCCAGGGCGCTGAGCAGCAGCAGGCTGTCCACCAGGTGCGGCGCCCAGCGCTGCCAGCCGGCCAGGCGCCGGCCCCGCCAGCTCAGCCCCAGGCGCCAGAGGAAGAGCAGGCTGCTGAGGACTGCCAGGGTGATGTGCAGGTGCTTCAACCAGAGGTACATGGGGCGCTCACTTGTATTCGGTGGTGTAGAGCACGACGAACTCGAAGGGCCCCGGCCGGACCTCGGCGCCCGCCAGCAGCTCGGCCTCGAAGGCAGTGTCGAAGCTCAGCGAGCGCGGCGTGCGGACCACGTGCTCGACGGGCTGGTTGAAGACTACGTACCGCTCGTTCTGCAGGTCCTTGATCTTCAGCAGCAAACCGGCGGATTCGTGGAGCAGCGCGGTGTTGCCGTCGAGGAGCTGGCCGTTGGCCGGTGACAGCGTGGTGTGGATGACCGCGCCGCCGTCGCACTGCCAATGAAAGTCGAAACGCCGCTGCAGGGGCAACTGGTTCTTGCTGAAACTGCCGAAATCGACCCGCGTCGGCGCGTCGGTCATCTCGCAGGTGGTGGGCAGGAAGGTCAGGGCGACGCCCGGGAAGGGGTCGACGGGGTAGGCCGGCGGCGTGTTGTTCCAGCGCGAGCCGACGAACAGCGCCGGTTCGCGGAAGTTGATGGTATAGACGCCCGGGGTGTCGATCGGGCCGTTCTTCAGCACCTCGATGAAGCTGTTGGACAGCGAGCCGCTGACGCATTCGCTGGGCCCCAGGCTGCGGTCGCCGACGATGCCCAGCTGGATGCGCTCGGCCACCCCGCCCACCTGCTTGACGCCGACGCCGTCCTTGCCCGAGGGAATCACCCGGTAGACCAGGCCGTTGAGGTTGGTGGCGAAGTCGTTGCCCTGCATGTGGCTGGCCTCGCTGGCCACGCCCAGCACGATGTAGCGCCCGGCGTCCCCGGCCAGGTATTCCTGCAGGCGGCAGGCGTAGTCCAGGGACAGGTTCAGGGTGCCCAGCACGCTGCCCACCGGCAGGCCGGCGCTGATGTAGGTCTCGCCGTCGTAGGTGAACTGCTGGTTGGTGAAGTAGCACTGGTTCGGCTCGACCGGGCACTCGTCGGCGGCGGCCGGCAGCGCCTGCAGCAGGCAGGCGGCCAGGGCCAGGCAGTGGAACAGGGGGCGGCGGCGCGGGTGGATCATGATCTTTCCTCGCTTGGCGGGCCGCCGGCGGCGGCCTGGCAGTCGACCGGGATGGCCCGGTAGCTGTCCTGCTTGTCCTTCTTCGCCGGCATGGCGTAAGTGAAGCTGCATTGCTGCTCGTCCGCCTCGCCCCAGGATACCCGGTAGCTGTCGCGGCCCTTTTCCAGGTACAGGTAGACCAGGTTGTCCTGGCCGACGTAGGCGAGGACTTCGCCGGCGCCGCCGACCTCGGCGCCGAAGGGCACCTCCTGGCCTCCGGGGCGGCGCAGTTCGAGCAGCACCGAGATGCCGCTGCGGGTGCGGTAGGGCACCCGCACGATGGCGCCGTAGCGCGGCGCGGTCTTCTGGATGTTCTCCTTGATCTCGACGTCGGCGGTGGCGCTCTTGGCGTCCAGCACTATCTCGTTGTGGCGGTAGGGCGTGAGCCCCGTGAGCAGGGCCTTGCCGTCGTCGTCGAGGCGCACGCGGCCGCGGGGCAGCAGGGCGCCC